>JACQEL010000174.1 GCA_016200595.1 Deltaproteobacteria bacterium | reverse complement strand
TGGCCGCTGTTTTTGTGTGTCGCCCATGTGTTGTTGAAGTTCCTCGCCACCGGCGTCCTGGCTGTCCCGCTGCCCGACCTCCACTGGTCGTGGTATCTGCGTGAGAACACCGTGGGCCAGGTGCGTCGGCGCTTAAGTGAACTCTGCCGTCCACGAATTTCTCGCGATAAGCCTTGCCCCGTTAGTGAACAGGAATTCGCTAACGCCGCGTGATCCCACTGATTCTCTCACTTCGCAAACCGGAAACTACAGTTAAGAAAGGCTTGCTCCGCGCAGGCCTGCATTTTTCCTTGCCAGGAAAGTTTGGTCACACTGGTGACCTTCTGGTCACGGTCGAAGAAACACAAGTGTTACTGCGGGACCGTGACGGGACACTGGGAGCCTTTATAGAAAAGATCCCTATGACCTGGACTCTCTGTCATTTCGGCGGTCAACGTCCATGGTTTATCTGTCCAGGATCAAGGGGAGGACACAGGTGTGGCCGGCGAGTGGCTATACTTTATGTAGTTGGACGTTCCTTTCTTTGCCGGCCCTGCGGTAGTCTCGTATATGAGAGCCAGCAGCAGGACCGTCTCACCAGGCTGGAAGACAAAGCACGACGGATCCGGTTACGTCTCGGTGGAGACACCGCCCTGAATACTCCTTTTCCTGCTAAACCGAAGAGGATGCATTGGCGCACCTACGAGCGGCTGCGACAAGAGGGGGAAGGAGCCGAATACGCCTTGCTGGTTGCTCTGGGGGAGAAGCTACAACATCTGCAGCAGAAAATGGACAAGCTGGCCCTTCGTTCGGCATGCATGCCAACGTAATGTCGGTCTCGATGAGTTAATGGCGAAGGATCATTGTACGTATTCTGACAAAGCTGAGCACGAATTCTGGGGAACAGATTGTCCCTCTTCCAGGATGCGACAGAATAGATTGAGCAACGTCATCTGCGCCACCGAACTACAGCGGGTCTCGGCCAACCGCGGATTGCCGACCACAATAGCCAGACTCTGCGCCCGGGAGAGCGCGACATTGAGGCGATTGGTGTTCAACAAAAAATCTATCCCGCGTGGCGAGCCTCCCCCCTCACTGCTGCACATGGAAACAATGACGACACGAGCTTCCTGTCCTTGAAATCTGTCAACGGATCCCACGCGGGCGTGCGGTCCGAGCGCCGCACTGAGTTTACGTACTTGGAGGTTATAGGGCGCGACAAACAAGAGATCCTCCAGTTGCAAGTGACCTGCCGCCCGTCCCTTCACGTCGGTCACGGGACGGCCAACTAATTCTTTCACCAACTCAAGGATGACTGCGACCTCTTCATCGCTGCCTTGGGCATTGCCCTCATGTTCGACGGGGATAAACAGTATCCCTGCCTCTTGCGTGACCCGGCGCGCAGTGGCGGGAACACGTACGACGCGATTCCGTGTCTGTGGGGCAGCCGCTAACCGGCCCTCGTACACGGCCGCTGAGATGAAGGAACACAGCAGGGGATGCAGTCGCCAGGTGGTCCCGAGAAACACCCCCATCTCCTCAGGAATGGTGGCCTGTCCCTGTAAGAGATAATCGAGAATGGACTGCCCGCTCTCGCCGGGATGCACCCCTTGGATGGGCTGGCCGAGTTGCATTTGGTCGCCAATAAGCACCAGATTGCGCGCCGCCGGGGCCATGCCGATCAGGTTTGCCAACGACACTTGCCCGGCCTCATCAACCACCAGATAATCTAAGGTCTCTCGGAGGGCGGGATCACTGAAGACCCAGGCAGACCCCCCGATGAGTGCCACCTGAGCCAACCTGGGCCGGGCAGCTCTGAGATTCTCTGCGTACTCTGCCCCGGGACAGGTACCGAAGAGTGCCGCATCCCCCGGTCCGCCGATTTTCAGACAGGACAGCGCCCCATCGATCTCATGACACCTGCTCAAGACATTGAGGATCGCGGCGTGACTGTTTGCCGCGATCCCGACTCTCTTGCCCTGAGCGATAAGTGCGAGAATCGCGTGCGCCGCGACGGTCGTTTTCCCCGTCCCCGGCGGGCCCTGGATACACAAAGTGGTGCGATCTAACGCCGACAGTACCCGGCTCACCTCGTTCTGTATGTCCGTATCGTGGGGGACAATCGGTCCGCCCTGGTGTCGCTGGATGCGCGGCCGGCGCCGCAGCAGAAAATCCTCCAGGGCAGGAGGGAGTTGCTGGTGTTCCAACCACGCCGTTGCCGTCTGCAGAATAGAGTTTGCGATGACCGTCGCTGCCACGTGTTCATCTGGGATCAAGGATAAGCGGTCGGGTGGTGCGCCATGAGGGAATTGTTGCAATTTCTTCGGCCCAAACTTCAAACAGACCTGCCCGCGTTCCCGATCTAAAAAGTGAATCTCCGTCCTCAGGTCGAGATCATGGGCGAAGAAGCAGGCACTGCCCGCATCCAACTTCGTTTCTTGGTCCGCATCAAACGCATACCAAAACCCTACGGACTGCTTGATCCGTTCGGGGGGACGGGAGAGGCGCCGTAGTCCTCCCAGACAACTGACATCTTCGACCAGTTCTTCCTCAGTCATGGTCTGCCGATCAAACATGGCCCACCACATCGGCTTGTCTTCCCGTCGGTGAAACTCGATCACATGAGCCAGGAGGGCCTGCAATCGCCAGCGTGCGGCATCGTCCGGCGTGCAGGCGGCAGAGGGCGGAATCTGCTCAAGCAGGGATGCCGCCAGTTGCTGCTGAGGAGAGGGCTCCTTTGCTCGCCCATCGTTTGGCGCAGGCTCTTCTGCACGAGCGCGCGGTGGAACCCAACCGATCCCCGCTTCCTGTTGCCGCGCCCGAAGCCACTCGGTCAACTGCCAGGTGGATTCACAGTCGTCGCGGTTAT
Organism: Deltaproteobacteria bacterium; assembly: GCA_016200595.1. Taxonomy (GTDB): domain Bacteria; phylum Desulfobacterota; class Binatia; order Bin18; family Bin18; genus JACQEL01. Next base: position 5,476 of record JACQEL010000174.1, on the reverse strand, counting down.
ACTCACGGATAGCCTGGAGAGTGGGCGAGTCTTGCCACGGGCGGGGTTCACCACTCGCCAGCCACTGATCGTAGAACTTCATGGAATCGCCGGCCGTCGTCACGTCACCCGCTCGCGGTGCACGATAGAGATGCTCCAGCGATTTGAGGGAATAATCGGCGGTCCCTACCCGTAGTCCGTTGCGTATGATCGCGTAGAGGTCGACAAACACCTCGTTGCGCAACAGCGTATCCACCATCTCCTCTCGTGAGCCGTAGCGTCCCATCAGTTTGCGCACGGCCGTCACTTCATAGGCGGCATAGTGGTAGATATGCAGAGAGGGATTGGTATGCCACCGCGCAAAGACCCAGTCAATGAAGTTTTCGAATGCGCGCTGTTCTTCGTCCCGATCATGCGCCCACCAATCGTGAAATTGCGGGAGGCTGCCCTCAACTGTCGTGGTGCCAAAGAGGTATTCAAGGCCTCCCTCGATCAATGGGTATCCTTCCAGGTCGAAGTAGACATCGAAGGGGGAGGCCGGAGGCAAAAGTGCGAATCCGCGTCGTGCGTCTGGAGGCGTGGGAGTGTAGAGGCGATACTCCGGCGGTCCAGTCGGCGTCGACGTCAGTTGCAGGCGTGCTTGCTCTTGGAGTCGCAGGAATACGCTCTCGTCTAATTGGGGGATATGTGGGTGGGTGGTCGTGGCCAACACGGTCAGCGTGTGGATACCAGCCGCAGTCAGCTTGCGTATCTGTCCGCTGGTGATATTGGCAACACGACCGAGATGATCCACCTCTGCTAACCGAGCGTGCGCGACGGTCGACCACTGTCCATAGTTCCCCCCGGTCTCCGGCAGCGGTGGTCGCTGCGAGTCGAACTCCTCCATCCATGTGAGAAACGCCGCTCTGAGTCGGCGGTAGTAATAAAAATAGTCGTCGGTGCGGAATGACGGGCGCGTCCCGTCGCCAAGCACCAGCGAGACATATCGTGGACGCACTCCTTGTATGGTTTCCAGTAAATCGGCATAGCAACAGAGCTGGAGCAAGAATTCGGGCTGCGCAGAGCGCGTGAGTTTGGCATCCCACACTTCGTAGTGGTAGTTCCCTAAGGTGGACGCGCCCTCGACGCGAACCAAAAAGTCGGGAACGCCGAGAAAGGTGCCGTCGGTCAGTACGCCTTGATAAATGACGGCCTGGCCGGACTGCAGGGCTCTCGCCGTCAAGAGCAGGCGCTCTCCGGTCGAGGGTATGGCGCAAACGGTTTGTCCGGCTTCGTGGAACTGCGTGATAACCCGTTGTTCATGGTCCTGCCCCCGAGCCGCCAGGCTGGCGAGCAGTGTCGGCTCAGGATCAGGCTGTACTTGCCCAGGAGCGTCACAGTAGAGGCGACTCATCCAGGAGGCAAACGGGGAACCGAAAAATTCGATCAGGTCTCCCGGAGCATAGCGATACTCTCTCCCCTGCCGATGCACTGTGCGTCCCTCCTCCCGTTCATGCCATCATTCCGGCTATGAATACCCTGCCCAATAAAACCGCTCATGAATTCCGCCCTTGCTACCACGTGACCGACACCACTTTGAGAAACCCTTCTAGTACTACTTTGTCAGTTTGGCTCGTGGGCCTTAAGATGCTGCGACAGCATGCTTTAACACCTGTCCTCTCTAATGCAACAAAGGCTGTTTTTCAAGGCTTTTTGCCAGAGTGCGGCTGCCGCAAATTACCAGTTCCTGATATTTTTCCATTAAAAATCAATAATTTAGTGATTTTGACAAAGTAGTACTAGTCGCTCAATTGCACGGGAACAGTACTCGATGTTCTCTTCCAGAGTGTTGATGTTTTCCTTCTGCTGCCTTGTCGCAGGTACGCTCAACTTGATGAAGGAGCGCTGCGTTTACCCCTATTGAAACGAGAATGGCTTCATCTTGCTCTCTCATACATTTCTCCACTACTCGTTTTCATATTCTCCCAGGGCTTGTAACCGTTCCGAAATTAGCGAAGAGGCTCATCACCTAACCGTTGGAGCCGCTCGACTAAGGCCCTCCCTAAGGCAAGGTCTCCGGCTCGAAGTTCCTCGACGCGCCACGGAGGAGTTCCGTTACGCAGGCGGTCGCGGATGAAGCGATCCCGTCGGAGATTAGCACCGACGTGGAAAGCCGCACCGTCGATGTAGATCGCTAGCCGACGCTCTGGAACAGCAAAGTCTGCGATAGAGATTGCTGGGCTAGCATCGTCTGGAGAAACTGGTACTTGCTTCTCCGGGTGAAAGCCGTACTGCTCAAACAGCCGGAGAAATCTCAGTTCTAATGGCGAGCCAACGCCTGTAGCATACGCTTCGAGCCACGGTCTCGGGTCGTCAATATCGCCGGTCTCTAACGGTCTTCCCACCGGTGCTACCTGGGCTAGGCTCTCAAGCGCGGGAATGATCTGCGGCCATGCCAAAAGCTCATGGAACCGTTGATTTTGGTAGGATTTGAGACACCGATAACAAGCAGTTTCACAGCCCGGGTGGTCCAGATGTTCAAGAGCACGGCGGGCAACGAGGTGAAACTCCTCGGCGATTCGACGAAGATATCCACTGCCACCTAAACTTGGGTCAATGAAGGCTAAAGACAGTCGATCATGCCGTGCGCCTGATTCTTCGACTTTCCACGGGCCTTCCAAAACGAATTCAATCTCTGGCCCATCAAGCATGTACAGATGGCGCATCCCTGATCGGAGGGCATAACCTAGCGAGATACCCCAAGACCGAACGTCTTGTTCTCTCACGGACTCGGGAAGAGGGAGCAATAGCCGCAGTCCTTCGGCTTTTCCTGCAGTCACAAGAGCAAGCGGCTGTGGTGACGCTCCAGCTTGTGGACACTGTGAGGCGTGGCCGTGCACTTCCTGCGGCGTCTTGCCGCCAGTACGCGCACTGCGTCTGCCAGTGGTGGCATTCGGCGTTTCATCCGCCTTCAGCATGCGGCCACACGAGCCGCATAGGAAATACCCTTTCGCATCGGCATGCAAACACGGAACTCGTTCTTGCAATTCTTTGGGTGAGAGCGGCCGTCCTTCGTTGAGCCAGCGGACTTCCTCGCTTCGACTCCAACGTAACGCCGACCCTGGGCCTACGGTCCATCGCCCAATCACTTCACCGTCCCATTGTGGGTAGATAACCACGAGACTGCGTGTAGCGAAACGCTCTTCCTCATCCAGAATTGGTCCTTCATCACGGCGCGCAAGAAATCCCGCAAATTCGGCGGCCGGTAAGGCTTGCCCAAGGGAATCCATGCCGCACCGAGGACAGCGAGGACAATCCGCATCAAATCGGAGATGGCAGGTGCGACATAACCGATAGGTCCAACTTGGTCCGTCAGTTCTTGGATTCCAAGGAGAGGCATTATCGAGGCCGATCACCCGCCAGCGTTTTGTGCGCGCGTAGACCTGCGCATCGGGCCGGAACTGATCAAGGCCAAAGGGCCGAGCAACGGTGATCGGGTCCTCTTCATGATCGTCGCCAAAGAGACGCAAAGCAGCCGGTTCAGTGGGAAACTCATAACCGGGCAGGATGCCAAACTCGGCGAATCGACGGAGAGGATACCCTGCGGAGCGATCGTCGGCTTCCAGTTGATTTTGTCTTCGTTCAGTCTCGATGCCGAGGAGCCGGGCCACGAGCTCTCCTGCTCGGGCGCCAGCTTGCCGGTTGCGCAGTTCCGCAGAATAGAGATCGAGCGCCGTACGCAATTCCCGCACCTGTCGTGCTGTGCGATCAATCACGTCCTGAATCCGCGCTGGCAGTTTCTCGAGGCGAGCGCGGAGGGCCGCTTCATCTAACCCTGCTGCCGTCAGGACATCAGTTCCCCAGGCATTCCGGGCCAGGGATAGAGCATACTCGATCTGCGCCCGCACTCCAGTAATTAAGGCTTCGAGAGCTTCCTGTTTAATTTCGCCAATGGGAGACACATACTCTATCATCTTACCGGCGAGCCCAGGCTCTGCTGCGCCAAACGCGATTGCATTGAGATGGCGGAGAATCACATCGCGATTGCCCAGTGTCAGTGCAGGGGCAGGCACCTCACCGGCAATCATTTCCGCTGGTTTATCGTAGAAGTATTGATCGTGCGGCGTACTCCGTGCATACCCTAAGACCAGCCCCACCCGCGCGCGGCGGCCAGCACGACCACCGCGTTGAGCGTAATTATCCGGCCGTGGCGGAACATTTCGCAGAATCACGGCGTCTAATCCACCGACATCAATCCCCATTTCCAACGTTGGTGAGCATGCCAGCACGTTGACTTTCGATCGGTCTGCCGGCGCTTTGAATTGCTCTTCGAGTGCAAGGCGCGCCGCATTGGGAACCTGGGCAGTATGCTCTCCGGCAACTAACGGGACGACAGTGGGAGCCAGGATGCGACGGACAGTTCGATTTTGCTGCACCTCAGCTTCAGGCCACGCTATCAGGCAACCATGACAACGCGGGCAGGGCGCGCCGCGAGATGCACCAGACAGCACCGCGGAGCAGACTTCACACCGAAACCCTTGCTCTTCCCGCACGAGTTGCAGACGGACCACTTCGGCATTGACCTGCAGAAGTTTTCTGGCTTCTCGTGCACCGTGGAGTACTGCAGCAACCAGAAAGTAGCCGCGACGGATGAACACAACCAGTTCAACGATCAGTTGCACCTGCGGTTCGGTGCCGCCGAGTCGTTCCAGCATGTAGCGAAAGATCCGTTCCAGACTTGGGCCACGACCGCCGGCTCTGGGTCTCCGCCAGGGATTGTGACACTTGATCCCACTGGGCACCTCAGCCCAATCTAAGAAGGATAAGGGAGTACCGTCAGACGATGCGGCATATCCCTGCGGAGTTTTAACGCGCCGTTCCCAGTCTGCCGCCCGTAGCGCTTCGGGACAACGCGGATTCAAAGGATGGTAGCGGAGTAAATCGCGCGACAATGCGCCACGTACACGCATTTCGTCGAGAAGACAGCGGCAGAGGTATTCCAGTCGCTCCAGAGTAATATCAAGCTGTTTGGCAAGTTCTCCCCCGCGTGCCCGAATATACTCCTCAAGGCGGTGATAGCCGACATACACGAGCCCCAAGTTGAGCAGCGTCGCTCGGTACCCAGCGTTAAGCGAAATTTCATCGAGCAGCGGCACTTCTTCCCATGCACGAATGCGCTGCTGCATCTCGTCGGGAATCCACGCATCAAGCTCTACGGGAGCGTGCGGGTTATCATGTTCGCGGACACCCGCATCTCCCAACAGTTCGACCATGCGCTGAATCGACAACGGCCCTTCTTGCTGCAGCAGACGCACGGCCCGTCGGCGCATCCGATCGTACCGGCTGGCAAAGGTGATGAAGCGCGCTTGATGTGCGGCGTCCTGCCGACTATCGCTGAACACCAGCAGCCGTTCCTTGCCATCGTGACCAGGCCGATTGTGGTTCGCTTCAGCGAGCGCTTCAACAAGTCCTTCTCCAATGACTTTCACTGCCGCGGAGGTGCCTAAAGCGATAGGGG
>JACQEL010000173.1 GCA_016200595.1 Deltaproteobacteria bacterium | reverse complement strand
AGCGCCGCTCGGGTAATTTCTTTGCGGTCAGATTTATCCATGGCCTCGGCAGCGTGGTCCAGGGGAAATTCCGCGTCCACCAGTTCATGGTAAGGGTATTGGTCGATGTGCTCGGACAAGAAGTGTAACGATTTCTGCAGATAATGCGGGTTATAGGTGGATACCCCGACCACCGAGATCGACTTGAACGTCACCAACGCCGGGGGCACGGAGACTGTCAACCCCATAGAGATATTGCCCAGTTCGGCCACCCGACCGCCGTTGCGCACGAGATTAATCGCTTCGAGAAACGCTGCCGGGATCCCCGCAACTTCCAGGACCACATCCGGCCCTAGACCATTGGTTAACTCGCGCACGCGGCCGATCCGCGCCTCCATCGTCGGATACTCACGCATATCAACCAGTTCATCGGCGCCAAACGCTTTCGCCCGTTTGAGCCGGAGATCTACCCCATCAATAGCAATCACTCGCGCGCCTCGGGCTTTGGCCACGGCCATCGCATGCAAACCCAGACCACCGGCGCCTTGGACCAACAGGGTTTCGTCATAATGCAGATTGACCCGGTCAAGGCTGAAGAAGACCTGCGAGAGCGCGCAATTCGCTGAAGACGCGGCGTGGTCGGGAACATTCTCCGGCACTTTGTAGACGTGCTGCCCAGGATGGATATAGTAGTGCGTGGCAAAGGTCGTATGAAAATGCGGCGGGTCCTGCGGGACCAGCCGCCGCGCACGGATCCCCATAGCGACACAGGCCGCGGCGTTCCCGTCGCGGCAGTTCACACAGAGGCCACAGGTACGGTAGTACACCGGCGCGATGCGGTCGCCCTCACGTAAGGGCTGGCCAGCGGTATCAGCCGTAACGCCTTTGCCTAGCTGATAGATCCGACCAACCATTTCGTGGCCAGGCATCACGCCGCGTTTGCCAAACTCGCCGCGCCACATGTGCACTTCTGAGCCACAGACATTGGTGCGCGACACTTGCGTGAGAATCGCGCCGGCCTCGACCTCTGGGAGGTCGTACTCGTAGAATTCGATTTGCCGGGCCTGGGGAATATAAGCGACTTTGCCTACCATGCTATCCCTCCTACACGCTAAATTGTGGATTGTGGATTGCGGCATATGGGACATTATGACTTACAGATTCTTTCCTCAGTCCTCATTACTCAGCACTCAGGACTTAAAATGCCACCGGCAGTGCCTTCAATCCCCGTAGGGTCACGGTCTCCCGCCACTCAAGTGCTTCGCTTTGCAGTCGCAAGGCCGGCATACGATGTAACAGCGTGTTGATCGCGATCTGGGCTTCGACACGCGCCAGCGGCGCTCCCAAACAGTAGTGAATGCCATGGCTAAAGGTGAGAAGATGGCGGCTGTCTTTGCGGGTAATATCAAGCCGGTCAGGGTCAGCAAACTGGGCGGGATCGTGATTCGCCGCCCCAAGGACAGTGATCGCTTGTTGACCCTTGGGGATAACCTTTCCGCCGATTTCCACGTCTTCCAGTATCGAGCGCGCGGTCATCTGCACCGGGCCGTCGTAGCGCAAAAACTCTTCGACCGCGCTCTGAATCAGCCCGGGGTCCTGCTGTAACTGTGTGAGTTGATCGGGATGGCGCAACAAGGCAGCCGTACCGTTGCCGATGAGATTCATGGTGGTTTCGTGTCCAGCCCCGAACAACAGCACACAGGTCGCCAGCAATTCCTCTTCGTTCAGCCGGTCGCCTTGCTCCTCAGCAGCGATCAAACCGCTGATTAAATCCTCCCGCGGCTCTTGGCGCCGTTTGGCCGCCAAGGTACGAAAATAGTCCAGGAACGCCACGGTCGCCTCATTCCCAGCCGCGACAATTTCTGGCGTGACCACTGGATCGAGCGTGCGCGCCAGATCTCGCGACCAGTCCTTGAACTTATCGCGGTCCTCGGTCGGCACTCCGAGCAGCTCGGCTATGACAATCACCGGCAACGGATAGGCTAAGTCTACAATAACGTCCATGCTGCCAGCGCCCTGCACGTCATTGAGCAAGCTACCGACAATCTCCTGAATGTGCGGGCGCAGCCCTTCAACCACGCGCGGCGTAAAAGCCTTATTCACCAAGGTTCGTAACCGGGTATGATCGGGCGGATCCAGCAGCAGCATCCAGTTGGTCTGCATCTGCAGCAACGGTCCACGTCCTCCCAGCGCCTGAACGATATCCTCAAACCCCGACCAATTACGCGGGTCGGCGCTAAAACGTGCAGCGTCACGCAAGACCGTCACACAGTCGGCATAGCGCGTCAGCACCCAGAAGCCCAGGAAGGCACTCCAGTGGACAGGATCAGCGGAACGTATCTGCTGGTATTGCGGATAGGGGTCCGCGCGAAATTCCGGAAGGAACGGATTGAACTCGATCGGAGCGGTTGCCGACGGAGTTGCGCTATCCGGGTCAGTGATGTCTTGGATTGTAGGCATAGGTTCCTCGCTTAGGTGCCCTGAGGGCTGTTGGGTCTATTGAGTCTATAGAGTCTGTTGGGTCTATTGAGTCCTCAAAGTTTCAGGCTTTTGACCCAATAAACGCAACGGACCCAAAAGACCCAATGGACCCGGCTAACCCCGACAAACTCACAAAAACGATGGCGCGCGGTACTCGCCAAACACCCGACGCATCGCGTCGGAAATCTCGCCAAGGGTCGCATAGGTCCGTACTGCATCAATGATCACTGGCATCAGGTTCCCGCCGTCTCGCGCGGTCGACTCGACTTTCTCGAGCGCAGCTTTGGCCGCGGTTTGGCTCCGTTCTGCTCGCACGGCAGCGAGCTTTTTCGTCTGTTGCTTTTCCAGATTCACGTCTATCTTGAGAAGCTCACCCTGCTCTTCTTCGTCGCTGGTGAAATCATTCACCCCCACAATTATCTGTTCTTTGCTCTCAATTGCCTGTTGATAGCGGAACGCGGCTTCATGGATCTCACGCTGCTGATAGCCAGCCTCGATGGCTTTGACCGCACCTCCGAGCTTGTCGATACGGTCGATGTACTCGACAGCTTGGGCTTCTAACTGATCGGTCAGCGACTCGACGAAATAGGAGCCAGCTAACGGATCGATAGTATCCGCCGTGCCAGACTCACAGGCGATCACCTGCTGGGTACGCAAGGCAATACGCACGGCGGCTTCAGTCGGTAGGGCCAACGCTTCATCCTTCGAGTTGGTGTGCAAAGAGTTCGTGCCACCAAGCACGGCCGCCAAGGCCTGGAGGGTCACGCGCATGATGTTGTTGTCCGGTTGTTGCGCGGTGAGCGTTGAACCGGCAGTTTGGGCATGGGTGCGCAGCATCCACGAACGTGGGTCCTTGGCCTGGAAGCGGTCTTTCATAATCTTGGCCCACAGGCGGCGGGCGGCACGGAATTTCGCCACTTCTTCGAAGAAATTATTGTGTACGTTAAAGAAGAACGACAGGCGGGAGGCGAATTTATCGACATCGAGCCCCACCTTTACTGCGGCCTCCACGTAGGCAATACCATCAGCCAAAGTGAAAGCGATCTCCTGCGCAGCGGTCGAGCCAGCCTCGCGGATGTGATAGCCAGAGATAGAAATCGTGTTCCAGTTCGGCACCTGATCGGTACAGAAGGCGAAAATATCGGTAATAATGCGCAGCGACGGCTGGGGCGGGTAAATGTAAGTGCCACGGGCGATGTACTCTTTGAGCAAGTCGTTCTGAATCGTCCCGTTTACTTGATTCCAGCTCACTCCTTGTTTTTCTGCGACCACTAAATACAAAGCCAGCAGGATCGAAGCCGTGGAATTGATGGTCATTGAGGTGCTGACCTGATCGAGGGGAATGCCTTTGCAGAGGATATCCATGTCAGCGAGCGAATCGATCGCCACGCCAGCACGGCCAACCTCACCGGCAGCCAGGGAATGATCGGAATCGCGTCCCATCTGGGTCGGCAGATCAAAAGCCACCGACAGCCCGGTTTGTCCCTGCTCCAGGAGATAGCGGTAGCGTTTGTTCGACTCCTCCGCGGTACCAAACCCGGCATACTGGCGCATGGTCCAGAAGCGGCCGCGGTACATGGTGGGCTGTACGCCACGGGTAAAGGGGTACTGACCGGGAAAGTCCAAGGCTTGGTTGTAGTCCAGGTCAGCCGTGTCGGCGGCCGTATACAAACGCTTGATCTCGATTCCCGAGGTCGTCTCGAAACGCGCCTTCCGTTCGGGCGAGCGGGTGAGGGTTTTCTTCACTACCTTTTCTTCCCACTCCTGAGTTGCCTTAGCCACATCGCGGGGATCACTCATTGGTGTTTGACCTCAATTCACAAGAGTCTTGAGTTTTCTGCCTACCGGAAATCGATAAAAGAGACAACCCGGCAGGGGCGTGAGGCAGTGGCATTATTGACCCGCCGCTTGAGATCGGAGAGCGAATCTCACAGTTCCATGAATACTGCGATGCGGGTCCGGTGCTCCTGCAGATGGGATTGGCACCCGAGGCAGTCGTGCGCCACCGGCAAAAGCGGCTTGAGCAAGGCAAAAGCTACACCCGGCTGGAGAGAAATAGCGGAAGCCCTTCCCGTTCAGAGCAGCTATTTTTCCCTGTAGTAGGAAGAGAGACGGGCAAGGACGTGCACGCGAGGCGGGTGCTACGGGCGGTTAGTCCCAATGTTGTCCGGTTTGGCTGGGCCGTGCCACAGGCCACACGGCCCGGGGCTCACCCTCAGCGCCCGGGAGCCAAAGCGCCGTCCAGGCCGGCGCACTCCATATCAGTGTGCCTCCGAGGCACAGTGCAGTAAATTGATGCCGGACAGTATTGGGCTGGTCCGCCAGTGCCAGGGCGGGGCACCGGCAGGCCAGCTGCCCGTGGCACCCTGCTATGAAAGTAGCTGGCTAAGTCCTTGAATTCATTGGACAGCTCCTACTTTCATCGGTGGTGGCGAAGCCCCACGTCGTGATGGCTAACGCTTCTTTATCCTCATGGAAGACACGGCGAACCTGGGCAGCAAAAGCGTTGACCGCTTTGAAGAGCCGGTCAAAAGGCTGATCAGCAATCAGCCAAATCTGGGGAAACTGGCCAAAAGGCTTAAGCTGTTTGGCTGCTGTGCTGACGGCTGATTGCTGACGGCTGACTGCTTTCTTTGACCGTAACGGTTCCGCCGATCGGCTGCGAGGCAAAAAAGGTGGCAAAGATGCTATCGCCCACCACGTTGAGTTTGGTTTGGAAGGCATCGAGGAACTCATGCAACCCCGCACCGATCACGTCCTTGACGTGAGCGTAGGCCAACTCCGCCCGCAGTTGTCCGAGATATTGCTCGGCGGGATTGCGAAAAGTGCCGACCGGTGAGCCAGAAACGGCGTGCAACGATTCGTCCGCCTGAATCAGGCAATAATGAATAGAACGGGGAAACTCACGATCGAGCAGCAGGAAATCGACAATGTGATCGGGCGTGAGATGATGAAAGCGCTTGCGGTACATCTCGAAGGCGCTGGTGGAGCGGAGCACGGCAGCCCACTGAATATCATCAAACGGAGTACCCACATCAGCGACCGAAGGCAGCAGAATGAAGTATTTCACATCAAGAATGCGGGAGGTCTTGTCGGCCCGTTCCAGGAACCGCCCCAGGCGGCAAAAGTGCCAACCGTCACCATGCGACATCGTCGCGTTGGAGAGACCTTCAAACAGATGGCTGGCCATCTTGATCGCACGGAAAAAATCATACGGCGCTTCTTCCACCCGCTCTCCGGCAGCGCTGTCTGTAATCATGAGGTAGAACGTATTCACTTGCTCCCACATCTCCGAGGAAATAATCTCACGGACCGAGCGGGCGTTCTCGCGCGCGCCACGCAAGCAGGAAATGATCGAGTTGGGGTTTTCTTTGTCAAAGGTGAGGAATTGGATCACGTTCTCGCGCGTCGTCACCTTGTATCGCTCAGCAAAAGGAGTGTCGTCTCCAGTCGTGATGACCAGAGGTGCCCACTGCTCAGTAGCGCCAACCGGCAGGTCCAGCATCATGTGCAAATTGACATCGATGAAACGCGCGACATTTTCCGCGCGTTCAATGTAGCGACTCATCCAGTACAGGCTATCAGCCACACGGGAAAGCATAGGTTCCTCTCATGTAGGAGAAATTATGAACGATGAATGATGAACGGCGGAGGAGACAGAGACGAGAAAAAAGATAGGGACAGAGATAGAGACCCGAAAAAAGATAGGGACAGAGATAGAGACCGCCCCACCCCCTTCTGTCTCTGTCTCAACTCTCTGTCTGTTCTGCTATTCATACAACACCCACGTGTCATTACTCACGCCACCTTGAGAAGAATTGACGACTAACGAGCCTTTCTTGAGCGCTACGCGCGTTAGCCCCCCGGGCAAAACGTAAATATCTTTGCCATACAGGATATAGGGACGTAGGTCCACGTGCCGGCCCTCGAAATGATCATCCACGATCACCGGCACCCGTGACAGCGCCAGGGTGGGCTGGGCGATGTAATTGCGGGGATTGGCTTGAATCAGCCGGGCGAACTGCTCCCGCTGCGTCGCGGTCGCGTGGGGGCCGACCAGCATGCCATAACCACCAGATTCATTGGCAGCTTTGACCACCAGCTGGTCCAAATGGGCCAGGACATAAGCAAGCTCTTTTTCTTCCCAGCAGACGTAGGTGGGCACGTTCGGGATGACACTGTCCTCGCCCAGGTAATACTTGATGATCTTAGGAACGTAGGCGTAGAGGACCTTATCATCGGCCACTCCGGTTCCCGGCGCATTGGCCAGTGCCACCCGACCCGCTTTGTAGACCTCTAGTAACCCCGGCACGCCGATCATCGAGTCAGAGCGAAACACCGTCGGATCGAGAAAATCATCATCGATACGGCGGTAGAGCACATCGACCCGCTGCAGCCCTTTGGTCGTACGCATCTGCACTAAGCCGTCAGCGACCACGAGATCTCGGCCTTCGACCAATTCCACTCCCATCTGCTGGGCCAGGAACGAATGTTCGAAGTAGGCGGAGTTGTAGATGCCCGGCGTTAGCACGGCCACAGTCGGACCCTGCACATAATCAGGCGAAAGATATTGCAGCATATCCAGTAAGTGGCTGGGATAATCGTCCACTGGCCGCACCCGTGATGCCTCAAAGACCTGCGGAAAGGTCCGCTTCATGATTTGCCGGTTTTCCAGGACATACGACACCCCAGACGGGCAGCGCAGGTTGTCTTCCAGGACGTAAATCTGCCCATCACTGTCACGCACCAGATCCGTACCGGTGATGTGGCACCAAATACCGCGGGGGGGATTGAGTCCGACGCACGCCTGACGAAACGACCGGGCGGAGTTGATCAGCCCCTCGGGAATGACCTTATCCTTAATGATCTTCTGTTCGTGATAGATGTCGTTGATAAAGAGGTTCAGCGCATAGACTCGCTGCTTCAAGCCGCGCTCAACCCATTCCCATTCGCTCGCTTCGACGATGCGCGGGATGATATCGAAAGGAAAAATACGCTCGGTCCCGGCACTGTCGCCATACACGTTGAAGGTAATGCCCATGTGGAGCAAAGCCCGCTCAGCGGCTTGCTGACGCTGGAGAAGCTCTCCATCGGAAAGAGATTCGATTTTCTGTTCCAATAGTCTGGCACCTGGCCGGGGTTGGCTGCTGGACAAGAACATCTCGTCGTGAAATCCACCGGTGTCGTAGGCATCGAATCTGATCATGAGGTTTTACGCTCCGCTCTAGATAAGGGTCCAATTAGGTGAGCACGCCGTGTGCCAGCCGGGCTCAAGGATGACGCATCCTGCGCGGGACTACGAGATCTCTCACTACACCCCAAGAATGCTGGGAATAGCACTGTGGACACGCGAGCGGATTAAGAGTTAGGAGTTCTCCGAGCCGAGATCCGCATAAATTTAGAGCAGCATCTGTGCTCGGTTTTTGGGCATGTTTGCTCAGAACAGGACAAAAAGAAAACGAGGCCCCCGCTATAAGTTTTCTACAGGTGTACCGATACTATTATCGTTAGTAATGAAGACGTGCACTGAGAGAGCACTATGCCCATCCTGATCACTGAAGATAGAGCCGTAAAAGTGAGCGGTGG
>JACQEL010000077.1 GCA_016200595.1 Deltaproteobacteria bacterium | reverse complement strand
GGCTTGCGTATCGTCCCTCTGCCGGAGGGCCAAGGAGTATCACTTGTGAATCGCAAAGAGGGCGGTATGCCTATTGCCGGACCAATACCGTAGGAAGGGTGCGGCTTGAGCGACGGCTGAGTGACGCCCCGTGCCGCCAGTATGACACCTGGGGTGCCGATGGCGACGGGAGCGGCATCTGGGTTGCTGATGGCTGCCGTGCGGTATTTATCGTTGAATCGTACCGGCCGCCATATTCAGACAGGCCGCCATATCCAGGCCGCCCTGGGGGTGGGGGAGGAGGAAGAACCATCACCTGTAAATCGAAGGGCTTTGAGTACAGATATTGCGAGGTCGGTGGGAGATATGGTCGTATCCGAGTGGAGCGTCAACTGAGTAATGAACGCTGCGTCCAAGGAGATAACTGGGGGGTGGACCGAGGTGGGATTTGGGTTGATCGGGGGTGTGCCGCCGAATTCCGCATCGAATAACTATGCAAACACCTGACGTTGGCGTGCGTTTGCGCCTCGTGCTACAAGTTGTTAAGAAACGCACTGAGAGCGGCAGATGATGGTACTGGGCGCGATGAGGGGAAATAATAACTTGAGCAGGTGTCGGAGGGGCCTCTGGCTACTGAATTGCCATGCAGTGAGAGAGGGAGGTGCACCTTTGTATACCGTGCCACGCCAACGACCTCCCCCTCAGTAGCAGAACAACTCAGCTGAGGAGTTAGGCAAGGACAAGGACAAGAAGGAGAGGAAGAAACAGTGATGAAACGCAGATCTGGATTTTGGGTGTTATGGGTGCTGGCGCTGACGGGTATGACCGGTTGTGGCATGACACAAAAACAACGCAATTATACCATCGCCGGCGCCATAGCGGGTGGTGGCGTGGGCGCCGGGATAGGCGCGGTTGCTGAGGGCGATGACACGAGGACCGGGACCGCCATCGGCGCAGGTGTAGGTGTTCTCATTGGTGGGGTGATTGGTTATTGGCTGGCCGGGGAACAGGCTCCGGCGACACCGGCTCCTGTGGCGCCGCCGGCGAGACCGGCTCCGCCGACTCCGCCATCACCCTCAGCCGCTCCGGCGCCAACCGTATCGAAAAAGATTGTTTTACGCGGCATCAACTTTGACTTCAACAAAGCTAATATCAAACGAGAGTTCGCGCCGGTTCTGGATGAAGCCGCGCAGATACTCAAAGATAACCCGAGCGTCAAAGTCACGATTGAGGGGTATACGGACTCGATCGGCTCGGACGCGTATAACCAAAAGCTCTCTGAGCGTCGCGCTACTGCGGTGAAGCAATACTTGGTGTCAAAAGGAATAATGGCAGATCGCCTTGAGACTGTGGGCAAGGGAGAGAAGGACCCGGTTGCTCCCAATACAAATCCTAACGGGAAAGACAATCCCGAGGGACGGGCGATGAATCGACGGGCTGAATTGAAAGTCCGTTAGTGCCCCCTTCCTGACCGGGGGCAGAGGCGGGGTGTCTCTGCCCCTGCCCCCGTTTCCTATCTTTCTCAGAAGGAGCCGGCGTCAGGAGGGCGAATGGCCCTTTGGCGCCAGCAGGCACTTCTCGTCGATGTACAGTCCTCCTCGCATATGGCAGGTGCTTTCGTCGAGGAGTGGACCCTCCGCGCTTGGAGTATAACACTGCCCGTTATAGAGAGTCCCGGCTAGTCGCTGGCATTTTCCTTCGGCAGTTTTTGGCTCTTCGGCCATGCGTTTTACTTTTTCGGTATACTCCTTCCACTGTTGTTGCGGATAGCTACAGCCGTAGAGGCTGAACAAAATCAATAAAACGATCGTGAAAGGGTTCACGCGCCTAGTGAGGTGCATTGTTTCTCCTTCAGACTCCTTTGCGCAGACTTTATAGCGGAAGAGAAGGGCTACATAAACTATTCCCACAAGCAAGGAACGTCTACTTTCGTCCCGCCTAAATCAGGCCACATGACATTGGGAGGCGGCTTCGATACCTTGCGTAGGGGCGAATTTTGTATTCGCCCTGCTGCGTGCGACCTCCCGGTGGGCGCTCACAAGGATCGCCCCTACAGGAGTGTGCCAATCTTCTGTGGTTCGATTTAGTGTGTTCCGCTGCCCTCTACCGCTGAGTGAGGATTCTTGGTAGGGTGAGGCGCCAGAGAAAGCATCTACGTCCGCAGCCGCAGCGGAGTTTTGGAGTGCCGTATGACTGAATTTGCCTTTGCCTCCCACGTACCGGTGGGGGAGAATCGCTACCGCGAACGTTATGGACTCGATTTCGAAGATTTCGCGATCGGTCAGACCTTTAAGCACCGTCCAGGGCTCACGGTCTCACAGCAAGATAATGTCGAAGATGCTTTAGACACGTTGAACCAGGCGATGCTCCATTTCGATGAACATTACGCTTCCAAGACCGAGTGGCAGAGACCGCTGGTAGTCAGCACCCTGACTCTGCAGCACCTGATCGGCCTGACCTGGAAAACGTTCGGTAAGAAGGTCCGCATACTCGGCTGGGCTGATATTAGTATGACAGGCCCGGTGTTCGGTGGCGACACCCTGTATGCGGAAACTGAGATCAAGGGCAAACAAGATATTGCGGAAGACCCATCTCGTGGGCGCTTGACGGTGGTCACCAAAGGGATCAATCAGAACGGCGCCTTGGTGTGCTCGATGGAGTACGACTTGCTTGTCTACAAGCGGGACTACATGCCGTTCGCACAAGCGAATTACTAGTACTCTGTCTCAGTGATTTTGCAGGGTTGACTGAGGTGGGGTCATTCAGGACTGACAAGTATGGGGACTTTTTATTCACACCGCAAGCTTGCGGAAGACACTTATATTGAAATCGCTGGCGTTGAGTATGAGGACTTCGAGGTCGGGCAGATTTTTGAACACCGCCCTGGGCGCACGTTTACCGCGGAAGAAAATCGCCGGCATGCCCTGCGCTCAGCTGATTTGTCGATAAGAAACGTTGATGCGGTCTACAACGACAAGGTGTACAAGGGGGAACAACTCATTGCCGAGACGCTTATCCTGAGCGTGGTCACCGCCATGACGACCAAAACCTTCAATAAGGTTGTGGCGAATCTCGGCTGGAAGAACATTCAATTCCCCACGCTGGTTCGGGCTGGCGATACCATCTACGCCGAATCGGAAATCCTGGGCAAACGGGAGTCCCAATCCCGTCCGGCTCAGGCTGTGCTACACGTCAGAACCCGCGCGGTCAATCAGTGTGGTGACGAGGTGTGTGCGTTCGAGCGTCGTCTCCTGATTTACAAACGTGGGCTGGGTCCGTACGAGGCGGCTGGGTACTAAATCAGGCCATGGGAGATTCGTACAAGATGTCAAATTACCCCATAGTTACTCCCCTCCCGTCGGCAACCGTCATTCTTCTCCGCGACGCAGGAGACAATATCGAAACCTTGCTGCTGCGTCGCAACTCGCGCCTCTCGTTCCACGGCGGCGCCTGGGTGTTTCCCGGGGGACGCATCGATCCTGAAGATTACCTGCCGGAGGCAAAAGACGAGATGCTGGCGGCGGCCCGTCGTGCCGCAGTGCGCGAAGCGCAAGAAGAGGCTGGACTCCTGGTTGCCCCCGACGATCTCATTTTCATCTCACACTGGACCACACCTGAAGGCAGGCCAGAGCGTTTCTCGACCTGGTTCTTTGCCGCGGCCGCGGGGGATGGAACGGTTCTCATTGACGGTGATGAGATCCACGACCATCGTTGGCTCCGGTCAGACCACGCCTTGGCTGCACAACGTGAGCAAGAGATCGAACTGCCTCCACCAACCTTTGTGACACTCAGCAAACTTTCTCAGTATCGCACCGTGCGTACTGCGCTCTCCAGTTTTGCGGTAGGGCAACCAGAGTTCTTTATCCCGCGTAACCACAAGGTACCAGGGGGGTTTTGCTCGCTCTACGTCGAAGATGCCGGCTATGCGGATGGAGATGTCAATCGGCCTGGGCCGCGCCATCGTCTGTGGATGCTTGAGAGTGGCTGGCGCTACGAACGCGCAGAATCAGTCTAGTGTCTAGCGTTTCTCGGTCCAGCGTCTGAAGGACCTCTCTTCGAAGCGAAGTAGCGTGCGCTGTGCGCACGAAGTTCCGTCGTCGTGCAGATTTTCAAGACCAAGAGCGTGACAAGCTTTCGGACGGTATGAGCACGTCAGAGATGGGGCAGGTTGTATCTTGATACGTTACAGGCCATGCTTGCGCGCATGATTAGGCGGTTCCGGCATAAGGGCCTACAGCGGTTTTTCGAGACCGGGTCCAAGGCCAGAATCCAGGCCTCGCACGTCACACGATTGCGAGCGCAACTGGCGCGGCTGGACAAGGCCGTAAGCCCGCAGGACATGGACTTGCCAAACTGGCGGCTGCATCCACTCAAAGGCAAGCTTGCCGGCCGTTGGGCGGTATGGGTGGATGCAAACTGGCGACTGACATTCATGTTCGAGGGTGAGGATGCGGATCTTGTGGATTACCAGGACTATCACTGAGAGATGATTATGAGACGTATGTTCAACCCGCCCCATCCGGGCGAGGTGCTGAAGGACGGTGTGTTCGAGAGCGGTGAAATCACAGTAACGGAGGCGGCACGGCAGCTCGGAATGTCCCGTGTCCAGTTATCTCGTCTGCTCAACGGACGAGCCGGGGTGTCGGCGGACATGGCCATCAGGCTGGCGATGTGGTTGGGGGGTAGCCCGGAATCCTGGCTACGGATGCAGGCGGATTACGACCTGTGGCAGAGCGCGCGGCGCGGGCGCCCGGCGGTGAAGCGGTTTAGGCGCGCTGCGTAACGAGATCGAAGAGTACAAACGTGCGCACAGCGCACGCTACTGCTCTATAGCAATGTCATGCTGAGCGCAGCGAGGCATCTAACGCTGAGACCTTTCGCCGCGCTCAGGGTGACATTCGTGGTGTGCCAATCTGGTGTGGGCTAATTGAGACGCTCAGGCTTCAAGAATAATTTCCCCGAAATTGCGGTGCGCTTCCGTTGTTTTTCTCTTGACAATACCTGATGACCTGCTCCATAAGGGACCATTCCCCTTTCTAGAGTTTTGCCTATGCCAGGTATGCCCTTAGTCCTCGGATGCCTTTCGGGCTCCTCATCTCTTTTTACGCACCTCCGCTGCGCCTTGTGGCTGTGCCAGCAAAGCCGCTCGGCGCTGTCCACATCTTATTCTCCTTCAAATTTTTCGGAACTGCTCCTGTAAAGACATAAAACGAACGTACAGGGAGCAAAGTGGATGGTGCAGGAGGACACCCAGTGGACAATACTGACCCGGTAGTTGCGATTCTCACCCTCGCCGCCCAGGAAACGATCCAATCCGGCTATGCCGAGATTACACCGGCACATCTCCTCATCGCCTTATCCAAAGTTGCAGACGAAGAGGGAGGGGAAAAGGTTCCTGTGCCCGTCTGTACGGCGATTCGCAACGAATTTGCGTCTCTCGGTCTGGAATCGCGGCGCTTTCGCCGCCGCTTGCGCAAACTGTTAGGCAACGCAGGGGGCCGCTATGCCGGAGGGACGGTGCATCGCTCCCCTGCCTGCCGCGTCGTCTTCGCCGCCGCCCAGCGGATAGCTCAGGAGGAGCAGGAACCCTTCGACGCGCGCCATCTCGTGCGGGCCGCGTTTGCCGTCCTGGCTGAACGAGGCACAGGAGTGGTAGAGGAAGCCTCTCCAACAGCGATGGTTTCTCCAGCGGACAACACCCCCACGAGGCAGTCTAGCTTGGGCGAGCTGACGCGCCGCCTGCGGGGCTTGCGGACCGAACTGCTCCAGTGTGTCTATGGGCAATCACATGCCGTCCAGCAGTTCATTGATGGACTTTTCAATATCGAAGTGGTAGCGACGGCAGACACAGAGCGGCGCCGGCCAGCCGGGCTTTTCGTATTTGCCGGCCCGCCAGGCGTGTGGAAAACATTTCTGGCTGAACTCGGAGCAACTTTCCTCAACCGGCCGTTCAAGCGGTTTGACATGAGTGCGTATGCTCATACCCACGAGGCGGCGGGTCTGATCGGCATTCCTCGCTTCTATAAAGATGCGCAGCCGGGCATTCTCACGGACTTCGTGCAGCACAATCCCAACGCCGTGTTGCTCTTTGACGAGATCGAGAAGGCCCATCTCACCATCATCCAGCTCTTTCTCCAGATTCTTGATGCCGGCCGCCTGCAGGATAAATATACCGAGCAAGATGTCGCCTTCCGGGACACCATGGTCATCTTCACCACCAATGTCGGCCGCACCCTGTTTGACAACGAAAACGTCTCTGGCGTGCATCAGGTCAATGCGAGCTTCCACCGCACCACCATCCTCGATGCCCTGCGCTCCGAGGTCGATCCGCGCACGCGCGAGCCATTCTTTCCCGCTGCCCTGTGTTCGCGACTCGCCACCGGCTATCCCATTCTGTTCAACCATCTGGGCGTGGATGACCTCACGCAGATCGCCCAGGCAGAACTGGCACGTGTAGGAACACTGCTGGAGCGGCAGCACGGGCAGCGTTACGCCATTGCGGCTGAGGTCCCCCTGGCGCTGGTCATGCGCGAAGGCGCGCAGGCCGATGCCCGTACGATCAAGGCGCAAGCCGAAGCTTTTCTCAAGGAAGAGGTATTCAAAGCCTGCCAGTTGTTTGCCGATGAGCGTGTCGATACGGTCCTGGCTGGCATTGCCCAGGTCTCAGTCGAGATCGACGACGAGCATGCCGGTGAAGTCGCGGACCGGCTCTTCCGAGAGACGGTGCATCCCGTGGTGCTGTTTGTTGGGGACCCACTCCTTGGACAGATCTACACCGAAGGAATGCCAGAAGTGGACTGGTGTGTCGCGCCGAGCGCAGACCAGGTGTTTGACACCCTGACAAAACGAGCGGTGGATTTCGTGCTGCTCGACCTGGGACTGCAACCGCAGGCTATCGTGCAGTATGAGGATCTGGCTGCAGCCTTTCGCGACGTTTCCGTCCCCCTTGGACCTGACAAGACGATTTTGGCATTCGACCACAGTCCGCCGGCGGCCCGCCAGTTTGCCGCTGGTCAGCACATCCTGCACCAATTGCACACGCGCATGCCGGACACACCGGTATTCCTGTTCTCCGTCGAAGACGGCGACCCGAGCGGCTTCCTGTCTCGCGGGGTGGACGAGGAACTGCTGCGTGCCTGCGTGCGCGCCGGTGGAGCACGAGGTGTGATTCGCGCGGCACTCCGTGGCGGCGAACCAGCAGACTGGGAGCGTCAGCGGGACGCCCTGCGCGCCCGCCTTGAAGAAGTTGCTCAGTACCTTCGTAGAGAGCGCATGGCGGCCGAGCTGGCACGCCAGAATCAGGTGGTCACGTTCGATACCGCACCGCTGCTGTGCGAGGATGGGCAGCGGCTGCGAGTGCGTTGCCGCAACTTTCGCCTGGGTCGGGCCGTGCGCAGCGGCGATACCAACGCAGTGCTCTCCGACGTCGAGCGTCCAACCACTCGTTTCGCTGAGGTCATTGGTGCGGCAGGAGCGAAGGAGGCGCTGACCTTCCTGCGCGACTGGCTGCGAGAACCGAAGAAGTACGCGGCGGCTGGTGTCGATCCGCCTCGGGGTGTGTTGCTGACGGGGTCGCCAGGAACGGGGAAGACGATGCTCGCCCGTGCTCTGGCCGGCGAATCCGATTGTGCGTTCCTGGTTGAATCGGCGACCAGCTTCGTCACCCTGTGGCAGGGGAGTGGCCCACAGAATATCCGCGACCTTTTTACCCGCGCTCGGCGATACGCGCCTAGCATTGTGTTCATTGATGAAATCGACGCTATCGGCAAAATGCGCACCGGCGCGGCGGGAGCCGGACGGGCCGAAGAGGAAACCTTGAACGCACTGTTAACAGAGATGGATGGCTTCTCTAAGGAGGCCGCCCGACCAGTGATCGTGATCGCCGCCACGAACCACGCTGAACTCCTCGATGCGGCCCTCCTGCGCCGCTTCAGCCGAGTCATTGAGGCCGAGCTTCCGACCCGGGCGGAACGAGAGCTGTACTTGCGCACCCGTCTGGATGCCAAGGCGAAACATGAGGTGAGTCCGCAGATGATCGAACGTCTGGCGGTCCAGAGCGCGGGATTGTCGATTGCAAACCTGGAAAATATCCTGGCGCAGGCCTCCATCTTGGCACTGGCGAACGCAGGGATCATCACTGACCCGATCCTCGGTGAGGCCTTCGAGAAGGTCACGCTCGGTGAAGCAAAGCCAGGAGCAGATCCTCTACGGACGGCCCGGCATGAGGCCGGGCATGCCCTGGTCATGTCTACGCTTGGTCAACCGCCGATCTATGTGACGATTGTCGGCCGCGGCGCCTTTGGTGGCTATGCGGCCCCTGAAGTGCGGGAAGAGAAGCGCTCGCACACTAGACGGGAACTCGAGGATTTGCTCTGCCAACTACTCGGCGGCCGCGAGGCAGAGCGGCTGTACTATGATAACGGGGACGGAGACTCGACCGGGCCGTCCAACGATCTGGAGCGCGCGACTCAGATTGCCGAGACGATGGTGTACGAACTGGGTATGGCTGAAGAAGTCGGCTTCGTGCGCATTGATCGGCAGCGGCCACTCCCCAGCACGCTGGCGGATCGCTGTCATGCCGCGGTACGCAGTATCCTCGACGCCCAATGCATCCGCGCCCGGCAATTACTGACGGAGCGTCGCCCCATTCTCGACCAGATTGTCGAGGCCCTACTCGAACGGAACCGCCTCCTCAAGGAGGAGTTGCTCGCGGTCATTGAGCGTGCCGGGGGAGCGGGCGCAGCGTGAGGCCCTGGGAGAGGAGTACATTGATGCCAACACCGGAGAAACGCCCAATGGAAGAGGCAGGCAAGCGATTTCCCAAGACATCGTGGACCCTACTGGCTGCCGCTCAGCACAAGGCGGACGCACGGGAAGAATTCGTCCAGCGCTATTACCGCCCCGCACGGGCCTATCTGGCGGCGATTTTGCGGGATACCGGCCAAGTCCTGGAGTCGGAGCACATAGAAGAACTAACCCAGGGGTTCTTCGCTGAAGTGGTGATGACGCGAGGGCTATTGGGGAAGGTCGATCGGACCAAGGGAAATTTTCGGCCGTACCTCAAGCAGGCGCTGCGCTACTACCTGATCGATTGGCGACGGAAACAGGCCCCTACACCACCAGTGGAGCTGCACCCTCGTCCGGATGACCCCGAGGGACGGGAGTGGGACATTCCCGATGACGCACCGGGTCCGGAGGCGGCGTTTCATGCAGCCTGGGTCCGGTCGCTCATCGAGGAAGCGCTGCACCGGGTACAAGCCATCTGTGAGGAACGCGAG
>JACQEL010000172.1 GCA_016200595.1 Deltaproteobacteria bacterium | reverse complement strand
GGATCTTTACCATTGCCTCCAACACGGCAACCGACTATCTGCGCAGCAAAAAACGCTGGGCCGCTGAGGCCCAGGATCGTCATCGCGCCGCTGCGCTCTCTAACTCCAACCCCCAGTCAACGGTCCAGGCGCTGGTAGCTTCTACTCCCCAGACCCACTACGAGATCCGCGAACACATCGACTATTGTTTTACCTGTATCGCTAAGACTCTCCCTGCCGACCAGCAAATGGCTCTGCTGCTACGAGATATCTATGACTTTGCCAACGAGGAGGGAGCCCAAGTGTTGGGAAAAAGTATGCCCGCCTTTAAGCATCTCGTCCATGCGGCCCGCCAGACCATGAGCCGCCGGTTCGTAGGCCGGTGTGCGCTGATTAACAAGCAGGGAGTGTGTTACCAGTGCAGCGAATTGAGTGAGGTGCTGCGGGGTCCAGAGGAAACACGGCGTCAGTTGGATGCTCTCCCGCTCCAGCCACAGCAGTCGGCAGAGGCACAAGCCAGGACACTTGACTTGCGGTTCCGTCTGATCAAGGTCATCGATCCCCTGAACGCCGACGGGACGAACTTGCACCACTTTCTCATGCGCCATTTGCGAGCAGCGAATGAGTATGACTAACCTGTACGAACCGTGCTGCGGCGATCACGAATCAGGTGAGGTAACGACAGCTACATATCCTTGTGTGAGGCGTCGTCGCCGCACCTCTTTAACACGTTATTCAGGTAACCTTATCTCTCTAGGAGGAGTGACGCAATGAAATACACAGGAAGCTGCCATTGTGGAAAAATCGCGTTCGAAAAGGAGTAGAGTGCTCATGAGATACGTCCTCTTCGTTACGTTTAGCGAACCCGCTGATGCCGTGCTCTCGAAGGCGTCAGCCGACTGCTACTCGATCCACCGCGCGCGAATGGACAAGCCCCACGCGCGCGGCACACTCTTGATGGCCGGCGCCTTCCGGGACCCACAGAATCCGCTTTCGACCATGGGCATCTTCACTACGCGTGAAGCCGCCGAGGATTTCGCCCGGGCAGATCCATTCGTACTCAGTGGCCTTGCTAGCAGATGGGAAGTCCGCGAATGGAATGATGTCCTCGCCGAGCAGACCTGATGGACGGCCCCTTCCTGATCGGCGACAAGAAGACCGTCGCCGATGGGAATCCGGCTCTGAGGGTTTGCCACGATTTCGACGGATGACAATGCAAACAACATAGACCGAGGACAAGAGTTCAATGAACCAGACGAAAAAAGTTGAGTTTTGGACAGGTATCTTCCCAGTCCCTGGGTCGTTAGAGCAGTTTGCGCGAGCTGCCGAGGAAAGCGGCTTTGACGGAATCGGATTTGCCGACACGCAGAACAAAGTGTTCGAACGTTACATTTCTCAGGTGCAGAGATTCCTTCGGGGTGAGGAGGTTACCCTCGATAAAGGCTACCGAAGCCGCATGGGTTGATTCCGGCCTGGATGAATCCAGAGCGCTTCGATCTGTATCAACCTCATTTGACGGCCGGCTTCGCCAAGGCCGGAAAGAGCAAGAGCATGGGCAGCTTCAACGTAGCGCCTTTCGTGACCTGCGCGATGGGAGATCTCGAAGCGACCCAAATGCCAATCAAGGCACTGCTTGGGTTCTACATCGGTGGAATGGGAGCGCGCAGTAAGAACTTCTACAACGATTACGCGAATGCAAAAGAGGGATTATTGTCATTTATCGAGCGGAGGGAAGCGCGTTTCACCGGAAGGTAACCTTCCCACCGAGGAATGCCTAAAGGAGGTTCATCGTGACTCAAACAATCCTTCTGCGGATAGCGGCAACTGTCGCGTTGGTTCAAGGTACCGCGCATGGGCTCCTCGTCGTGTTCGATTCCCCCAAAAACGGTCCAGCGGAGATTGCGGTGGTCGAGGCCATGAGGTCGCAGCAATTCAACTTCAGGGGCTCGATGAGAAGTTATTGGGATTTCCATTTCGGCTACGGCCTCTTCTCCGCCTTCACTTGCCTCATCGAGGCTGTGCTGTTCTGGCAGCTCGCTAAGTTCGCGAACACCAATCCCTCTCTGAGCAAACAGATCGTCGCCTTGTTCTTTTTTGCCAACCTCGGCTACGCGATCTTGGTTTGGAGGTATTTCTTTATCACCCCACTAGTATTTGACCTAGCAATCACCATCTGCCTTGGCTTGGCGTTGATGAGGACGGCTGCCTGAGAAGTGCACGAGGCTGATGTGAGATCGGGAATGAGTCGAGCATTCGCGACCGGAGGCAATCGAACGAAGAAAGGAAACAAGCATGACCGCCTTCATGGCTAGAGATTACAACGCGTACGAATTCCTCAAAGTGGAAGTCGTTGAGCGAGTAGCTACGATAACGATCAATCGTCCAGACTCGCTCAACGCGATCAACGATGCTCTGCACCATGAATTGGCGCAGATCTGGACAGATGTTTCCGCCGATCAGGATGTGAATGCAATCATCCTGACTGGAGCTGGCCGCGCGTTTTGCGCCGGCGGCGACGTCAAAGGAATGGCCGGCGGAGGCCCATCCGAGCGCGATATCTTCAGTGCTCGCCGTCTTCTCGGAAGTATGCTTGACGTTGAACAACCGATAATCGGTGCTATCAACGGCGACGCAGTGGGGCTCGGCGCGGCACTAGCGCTGCTGTGCGACATAACTGTTGTGTCCGAGCAGGCTCGGTTCGCGGACACTCACGTCAAGGTCGGTGTGGTAGCAGGTGATGGAGGAGCGGTTATCTGGCCTCTCCTGATTGGGCCTCATCGCGCCAAGGAATTCCTCATGCGCGGCAATTTCATCACCGGAGCCGATGCGCACCGGATCGGTATGGTGAATTATGCGGTGGCACCGGACCAAGTGATGATACGAGCGCTGGAGCTTGCCCAAGAACTCGCCGACGGCCCGACCTGGGCGATTAGATGGAGCAAGCTCGCCGTTAATAAGTGGCTCAAGCAACAGGCCAATCTGATTTTGGATGCCTCCCTTGCCTACGAGATGATCACCTTTAATACCAGAGACCATAAGGAAGCGGTCAAAGCCTTCGCGGAAAAACGCACACCCAAGTTCGTCACTGTAAAATAGGAACGCGAGCTGTCGCGCCAGCTCGTACCTCACCTCCATGCTCAATAGGTTACCCCGCCTGGAGGAATGCATGAACGACGAATGGCGTCAGACAGCATGTATCCTTTGCTCGCTGAACTGCGGAATCGAGGTAAAGCTCGAGGGGCGCCGAATCGCCCGGGTACATGGAAATCGGCGTCACGTTGTTTCAAAAGGTTACGCCTGCGAGAAAGCGCAGGGCCTCGACTACTACCAGAATAGCCGTGACCGATTGACCACTCCATCGCGCCGCACGGGTTTCCATGGCGAGGGCTTCGCGCTCGGCGAAGCTTTGTTCGACGCCGTGTTGAAGAACCGTTCAGGAGTACTCTTCACTGTGGATCCGTATGAAGAGACTTGGAAGCGGGTTAGGACGCCAGAGGGACGTATCAGCGTTGACATACCGGAACTGATCAACGAGCTGAATAGTCTCCGCAGCGAGCAGCCTGTTCACAACCCTCACTTTCCGTTTGTACTTACCGCCGGCGATCGCCGTTCTACGACTGCGAACACCGCTATTCGCGATCCCGGATGGCGTCCCAAGGACCCCCATGGGTCTTTGCGCATGAACCCACAAGACGCCGAAACGCTCGGGGTCAAGCCTGGCGGCCGAGTCAGGATCACGACCCAGCGCGCGAGCGCCGAGGCAGTCGTAGAAATCACCACTAGCATGCAGCCGGGGCATGTGACCTTGCCTAACGGTTCTGGGCTTTGGTATCCGGATCGAGAGGGCCAGGAATTTCTGCACGGCGTTCCTCCCAATGAACTTACCGACTCGGCCCATCGCGATTGGATCGCGGGAACGCCCTTTCATAAGAATGTTCCTGCACGCGTTAAAGCCATCACAGATTAGAGTGGTTCTGGCAGAAATCGCTCCAGCTTGGCGCAGGCGGTCTGGAGCATAGAACTTCACTCCTCCGCGAGATGCTGCAAGCGGCATAAGGGTTTCTCCTCTCCTCGTTTCCCTAGCGACTCTTTATCGTTGGGCCAAGAACTGACAGATCCCCGACCGCCCTACCGCCCGCGGAACTCCGGTTTACGCTTCTCCACAAACGCCGTGACCCCCTCGCGAAAATCCTCGCTCATATAGGCTTGCACGGTCAGATCGTCGCCATCGACCGCGCGGCGCTGCACTTGCAAGCGACGAATCGCTTCCTTAGTCACCTGTAGTGTGATCGGTGCGTGGCTGGCGATTTCTCGCGCCACTTCTTGCACATGCAGGTACAGCCGTTCGGCCGGCACGATTTCGTTGACCAGTCCCATGTGACTTGCCTCGGTAGCGGTGGCCAAACGTGCACGGAAGATCAGTTCCTTGGTCCGAGCCGGACCGAGAAGATCAACCAGGCGCGCGTAGTTGGCTATGGACAAACAGTTCCCCAGGGTACGGGCGATCGGCACGCCGAGCTGGCTCTCCGGCGTGCAGTAGCGCAGGTCACAGGCAAGCGCGATGACGGCGCCTGCGCCTGCGGTAGCGCCCTCGATCGCGGCGATAGTCGGTTTCGTGACGGCTTCCAACCGGGCAATGACTCGATCCAGCCGGCGCTCATACTCCAGCGCGTCCTCCGGTGTGCGGAAGCTTTGGAATTGACTGATATCGGTGCCCGCCACAAAGGCTTTGCCGCCGGCGCCACGCAGAATCAGCACCCGCACTGCCGGGGTAGAATCCACAGTCTCGCAAGCTGCTACCAAGCCGTCGTACATGGCCCACGTCATGGCGTTGCGAGCCTCAGGCCGGTTGAAAGTCACCATAGCCAGTGGCCCCTCGCGTTCAAAGAGTAGTTCAGGTTCGCTCATACGATTTTCCTTCTCCGCAAAAGTCTGGTGTCTCTTGCATTCTCCCGCATTCTGGACAACAAGACGGAGAGGCACAAGGAGGTAAGCAATGGCACGCATCATCGACGCTGACAGTCACTTCATGGAACCCCTGGACCTGTGGGAACGTTACCTCGAACCGCAATACCGCTCGCGCTGCCTGCGGTTTGAACGCGACCCACACAGTGGCCGCTACGTGATGTTGATCAACGAAGGAAAACGCATCGATGGGGTTGGCGAGTACACCATGGAAGATATGCTCGGCGTTGGCGTAGGCTATGGCCAAAAAGAAGAAGGCAAAGGGTTAGGGACCTTCGATTTCACCACCGCGTTTAACAGTAGCCTGGAAGATATGGGCAGGCGGGTGCAGTTTCTCGACCAGGAAGGGATCGCCTGCCAGTTCATTTATCCGACGCTGGGGCTGCTGTGGGAGGGACAAGTCAGCGACCCCGAATTGGCGGCAGCTCACTGTCGGGCGTATAACACCTGGACTCTCGACGTCTGTGCTGATCATCGCGACCGCTTGTATCCGGTCGGCCACATCTCATTACGGCACCCACAAGCGGCCGTGCGCGAATTGGAACGGCTCGCCCAGGCGGGGGTGCGGACCGTCTTTGTTGGCGCCTTACCGATCGAGGGCAAAAGTTTTGGCTGCCCTGACTTCGACCCGGTCTGGGCGACCGCGCAAGGGCTCGATCTGGCGGTAGGTATTCATCTCGTCGTGCATCGCAATTATCTGGGGCACGACTGGTATATGGATCGTCGTCCGGGCTTCATGTTTCTCAGCATGAACGGCATCCAGGACCCACGCATGGCCCTCACCACTATGGTGTACGATGGGGTGTTCGAGCGTTTTCCTCGGCTGCGGGTAGCCACTATCGAGTCGGCCAGCGGCTGGGTGGTCGAGTGGCTCGACCGGTTAGATTACCGATACAGTTACATGGGGCACTCCTGTCAGATGAAACGGTCAGCGAGTGAATACTTCGAGCGCAACATCTGGATTGCAGCTGATCCAGCAGAACGGATGCTGCCCTACATGGTGGAGCTTCTCGGAGATCACAAGTTCTTCATCGGCTCGGACTATCCACATGCCGAAGGCTTTGTCGAACCCGTTGCCAAAGCCCGTAAAGCGCTGGCGAAGTTGCCTGCA
The DNA here is from genome assembly GCA_016200595.1 of Deltaproteobacteria bacterium. Lineage (GTDB taxonomy): Bacteria > Desulfobacterota > Binatia > Bin18 > Bin18 > JACQEL01. The sequence goes on along the minus strand of JACQEL010000172.1, from coordinate 4,334 downwards.
GTGTCAGTCAATAAAATCCTGGGCGACAACGCGGCCCAGTTTTTTGGCGTGTGACCGATAAGGAACCGTAGGCAAAGAGGGGAAGGTGGGCACTGCCCACCCTACTGGGAAGGGTCAGCGAAGCGTATGAGGATGGCAATGTCATGGATTTCGGTCAGTGATTTTCAGCATCCAAACGGATGGAGGAATAGTCGCAGTAGTGCAGAGCGTGCTCAATGGTACTGCCAACAATTAGAGCAAGGACAAATTCTTTTCTTTAGTACGCTCCCCTTCGCACTCCCTGAGGGGCAGCAGGAATTTTTACGCTCGCAGCATCAAGTCGCTTCTCAGAAGCAGAAAAATATCTCTTATCGCCCTGCTGTGGATAAGCTCCGCGGTGTGCGTCAAACTTCATCGGCAGAGTTGAGCCGTTTCCAGGAAATCATGCGAGAATACTCGCGGCAGGTGACTCAGTTCCTCACTGAGTTTCTTACGCCTTACACAAAACACTGGACAGTAGACCTTGCTAGTCTCCGCCTCTTAGAAGAGGAAGGGCGTGACCTGCCGCTCCATCAACGGAATGATTTGCTTCACGTCGATGCCTTTCCCACTCGCCCCACGCAGGGTGGGCGGATTCTCCGAGTATTCACCAACATCAACCTTGACCGCCCGCGCGTATGGAACACCACAGATCGCTTTGAGGCGCTAGCGCAACGGTTCGCTCACGCCGCAGGATTACCGCAACTGGCGGTACAGGAGTCTTCTCTCGTACGCAAATTTCGCCGGCAGGTAAATCGACTGGCGAGTGCCATGGGTACCCGGACGGTGAATCGCTCACCCTATGATCATTTTATGCTACGCTTTCACAACTACCTGAAGGAAAGCACTAATTTTCAGCGTGAGTGTGCCAAAATATGCTTGGCCTTCCCGCCGCAGGCAACCTGGATTGTGTTCACCGATGCTGTACCGCATGCGGTTCTTTCCGGACAGTTCGCCTTAGAGCAGACGTACATCGTTCCTCTGAAAGCCCTGCTCCTTCCGGACCAAGCCCCCATTCGCATCCTTGAAAGGCTCTGTGGCCGGAGATTGTCGTAGAAAGGATTGTGGACGAAGAGGGGAAGGTGGGCACTGCCCACCCTACTCCTGTGGCTTCTAGGGGATGTGAGTTTCTTCACCCTTCGAGCGGTTGATGCGCCGGAAACGAGAAAAACAATTCCTGATTTCTCATCGCTACCCAGTCCGGCGTTACTCCTAACTGCTTGAGCCCCTCAAGAAACTCTTTCCCCTGACGTGAGGCGAACGCCATGTCGATGGCTTCGACACTATCAAACCATAACTCGATGACCCGATCGTAGACCGGCTTGCCCCCAGGTGGCCAGGTAATCACCTGGCCAATCTTCACGGTCTCCCCACTGACCGTGCCATACACATGCTTACGCAGGCCCATCACCTGACCGAGCCGAAAAGCGGCTTCAGCGTACCACGCATCAAAATCCCCTGCGTCCGGCAGGTGCAGCAGACCAAAGAGCTTGACCAAAGAATCACGACCTATGTATGTACCGGAGGTAAGGTTAAAGCCAATTGCTTCACCGACGGGATGTTCGGTCTCTGCGACGAAGAGAATCACTGGCAGCGAATCACTCCGCATCCCCAGATTGCTGAAGCCGTCACCCAGGTCGGCAAGGCCACCAGGCGAGTTGAAGCACACCTCAACGGCTTTGACATCGACCCACCACACTTCGGCGATGCGGTGGGTCAAGGGTTGCTCTCTATCGACAACGAACAACGGCTGCCGGCGGAAAGCTCGATTGATGGCATAGCGCCGCATTCCCTCCATGCCTTTGGCGATACGGGTGTGGGTATTGAGATACCACGCCTCAAACTGTTCAAGCGTGAGATGAGATGGCACACTCAAAAACCAGAGCACCTTGATCATGACGCATTCTCCTTCATACTGCGAGCTAGTGTTCGTCTTAAGAAAATCCTTGGCGAAAAGCAAGGTAACAAAACGGGGAACAACCCATGACTCTGGTCGTGATTCTTACTGTACGGAAAGAGGCGCTGGAGAAGTTTCGCACCTTCGAGAAACGAGCGGCGGCGGTGATGGCGAAGTATGGCGGCGCCATTGAACGAACCGTCGTGATCACTCCTCAGAACGCTGAGGACCTGCTCAAAGAAATCCATATCGTGACCTTCCCCGATGAACACGCTTTGCTGGGCTATCAGCAAGATGCAGACCTTAAGGCAGTAGCTTCCCTGCGGGGAGAGTCAGTAGTTCACACCGAACTCATGATTGGGGAAGACGGCCCCGATTACGGAGCAGTCAGCTAACTGGCCTTGATCCCTAGTACTCTGTCAAGCTCTAGACTTGAGGTTCTTCTCGTGCCGACTCGCACGGCGTTTGTTCCTGAGGCCTGCTCGGTCCCAGGCAGAGCCTGCCACTCAGGGCGTGCCCGGGCAGAGCCCGGGTACGAGGGGAGCCGTGTGGGACGCTTGCTGCCTCGGCCCGCGTCCAGTCCGAGCCGTCCTCGTGCTATGATCAGCCTGCGGGAAAACACTCGACAGTTTTACCAGCCGTCGAGGCCTGACGGTCCGCGCCAGGAGCTTCTTGCATGAACCAGGTGACAAGTATTTCACTAATAGTTACAACTATGCTCCTTCTGTCAGCTTGTAGTGAGTACAACACGCACGTGGTCTCGGTACAACAACCGTCCCCGGTTTTGGCTTCTCCCCTGGTGGACGCGCCGATACAAAACCTCACAATCGAGGATGTTCAGGTCATTGAAAATGGACAAGCGGGAAACGTGGATCCGGGTTTCGTTCAGCGCTTTACCCTGGAAATGTACCGGTCGGGGCTCTTTCGCCGGGTCTACGATCCAACCAATGCCTATAACGCGCCAGCAGACTCAGTCCGCTTGAAACTCTTCGCCACTGAACTCCTCGATCGGCACTGGCCCGAAAAAGTCGGCAAAGACATTTTGGTGGGACTGAGCTACCTCGCCCTTATGCCCGTCATGCCTTATAAAATGGAGTACAGTGTCTCCTTGCGCGTGACGGTCGCATTGCCTGACAAAAGCACGCGAGAATTTGAGTCGTCCACTAAGGCTGAAGTTGACTACAAAGGCTTTTCTGACATGAAGGCGGCGGAGGATGATTTGAAACGAACGGCGATGAATGACTGTCTCAATGGCCTGCTCGCCAAGATGAAAGCTGACAAAGACTTCTTGTCAGCCTTGGAGCCACAGTAGTACAGTAGGGAGGCGAAACTAAGCGCCCAGGCTCAACGTCGTGAGGTGGCACGGGGCAAAAAAAGGAGGATGCCATGACCTATGACCTTTTAATCAAGGATGGCAGACGACAGTGGTGACCGGCAACTGCAGCTTTGCCATTGCGCCGTGCAAGCGGGAAGATCGCGAACATGTCCTGCGCACCCTGGTGCGCGTGGAAGGGATGTCGCTGAACGCCTTGCAAGCCGGCATCGTCTGGGATTGGGAAACCATTCCCGAATATCTCACCGCGCTGGATCGCCGCCTGGGGTTAAACGTCGCCGTGTTTATGGGACACAGCGCCATCCGACAGTTTGTGATGGGACCAGAAGCTAGCGAACGCGCCGCCCGGCCGGAAGAGATCGAGCAGATGCGGGGGATGGTGCAGGAAGGGATGGCGGCAGGCGCGTTCGGCATTACCTTCAACCATAATCCCAGCCATGTCGGAGCGGACGGCCGGCCGGTGCCCAGTCGCCTGTCAAGCGAGGAGGAAATGCTGTCCCTCGTCAAGGTGCTCGCCGGCTATGATCGGGGCGCGGTGCAGATCATTGGCTACCCCAGCCAGGGAATCGTCAGTGGCGCGCAGGAAGGGTATATGGGCATGGCGCGCGCGGCTGGCCGGCCGATCCTGTGGCTGGGGATCTTACATCAGTGGCAGCGCCCGCAGGCTTGGCGTGCGGCACTGGCAAAGGCGGAAAAGATTCGTGCAAGCGGTCTGTCGGTCTATCCGATGTGTACGCCGCGCACGATCGACGTACTTTTCACCCTGACCAATGCGCATATCTTTGATGGCTTCCCCGCCTGGAAGGATGTACTGACGAAAAGTCCAGCCGAGGTCACTGCGGCGCTGCATCGGCCTGAGGTGCGCGACGCGCTCCGGCAAAACCTTCAAGATGCGAAGTTGCCCGGTACTTTCTCGCGTCGCTGGGATTTAGTGCAGGTCGAGAGCGTCAAAAAAGCGGAACACAAACCTTGGGAAGGACAGACCGTTGCGGCAATGGCGCAGGCACAGGGGAAGGATGCCTTGGATGCCTTCTGCGATTTGGCTCTCTCCGAAGACTTAGCCACAGAGTTTACCACCGTGCTGGC
>JACQEL010000171.1 GCA_016200595.1 Deltaproteobacteria bacterium | reverse complement strand
GAGGGGTGCTCTATCGAGCGAAGCAATCGTCTTGGATGGGGCCCAAGGTACGTTTGGAACAGCTGGTGAGCTGTTACTAGCAACCGGTTCGCTCGGAGAGGGGGACAGGGCGGCCCAAGCGGTCGCCGCGCTCCAGCGCCGTGGCATTATAGGCGTGATTGCCCCGGCCTTTGCCTGGCCTTTTTTCCGTACCTGTCTTAACCTGGGACTTCCTCCCCTTACCTTATGGGAAGCCGGCGAGATCCGCCGGGGCGACCGCCTGCGTGTGGATCTTACTGGCCAAGTGGTCAAGAATCTGAGTTCTGGCACCCGCTATCCTATCCGTAATCTGTCTGACCTGTATGTGACAATTCTCACGTGTGGTGGAATGGCGGGGTATATCCGAGCTTTACGAGCTGAGCGCTAATTGTTTGTGCTGACGGCTGAGAGCTAGCCGCTTACTGGCTAAGTTCCACCACCACTTGCCCGAGCGGCACGAGGCTCTCTAACTTGAGCGGCGTGTGAGCGGCGTCCGTGGTAACCCAGAGCGTGGTCTCATCGGGCAGCAGATTTTTTTGCGGCGCGTCATCAAGAGAGAAGACCATGGGGTGAAGCCGTAGTGCCGAACGGGTGCCGCTGGTGAGCTGAACCTCTTCTTTCCTGATCACCTGCGCGGTAATCCGGTACCGTTCTTTCCCCGTGAATACCTCGACCTGAAATGGTTTCCCTAGCGTCAGGTCTGCACTGCGGAACAGGTAGAGAGCGGTGGACGGATCATACACCTCTGTAGCAGGCACACTCCGTTCTGTGACCTTGTCCTTCTTTTTTACACTTCCTTGCAGCGTCTTGGTTTTCGCATCGTAGTGTACTGCTAATTCCCGCGGACGGCCGTTGTCCGTGTACGCCAGGCGGAAGAGAACCGGGGTCAAACCAGTAGCGGTGAACGTCCCTTCAGCGGTCCCGCGCAGGCGGTAGAGGTAATCGATCAACTCGTTCGTCCGGGCCTGGCCGGTCACCCGGTAGACCTCACGGCCGTCCTGCTGCTCCTTGTACAACCGGATCTCCGCATCCCCGGCTGGCAACTGATTGAGCAGCGCAGTGTAGGAGAGCGTTTCTCCTCGCGCAAAGAGATTTGCGGCGGTTTGCGGCTGAGAGGGTGCAGGGGTAACTCCTGCTGGGCGTGGCGGGCGTTTGTCCGCCGCCTGAGTAGGAAAACCGGTGAGAAATAAGAGGACGAGGGATAAAAAAATGGCTGGGCGAAACACATCATGCATAGGAGAACTATACTGACGATCCAGTCGCGGGGCTAGGGAGGAAAAAACAGGGCAGGCTTGAGAACCTGCCCTGCGGAAGGAGGGACGAGGACGAGAGGGTTACTTAGTCGGGTTGGTGGCAGCAGGCACCTCGTTCGGCTTGTGCTCAGGCTGCTTTTCCTTCGCGTGAGAAGTCGTGGTGACTGACGGAGTCTCCTTCTTCTCGGTGCCAGTTTTCTCAGTGACTGCTGGGCTCCCCTGGGCCACTTTCTGAGAAGTAGACGACTCTACTTTACTCGGCGAGGTTTCGTTCTTTCCACTCATCGTCACGGGCTGCTTAGCCGCCTCAACATTGCCCACCGGTTTGGCTTCGACTGGCGCCGTGCTGGCAGCAGCCTTGCTCTCTACTGACGGAACCGGCTTGCCGGCGTTCAGGTTCTCGGCCGCGAGACTCAGGGAGGTCATCCCGGCGAACATCAAAGCGGTGGTCAATATCACTGTGCGTTTCATCGAACTTTCTCCTTCTTGCAGAGGGCCGCGGCACTTTCGCCAGCGGCGGATTACGGGTTTGTGTGAGAGTACGTCTTGCCTTGGGGAATTCCCTGTTTTGCGCGCGTTATAGGTGATAGAAACACGGGCTCTGTAGAGAAGTTGCGCTAGGGTCGCTCTAGGCGGTAACATAGGCAGGCAACGGAGGCGACAAACGTGCGACGGATTCGTGATCTACGGAAATATGGTCTGCCGGATACTCTGCTGGACATTTGGACGCAGCAGCAAGGCGAGTTCCTCTTGCCGGTGCAGGAAGTGGCAGTCCAGCGCTATGCCTTATTCGAGGGGCGCAGCCTGGTCATTTCCTCCCCGACTTCATCGGGGAAGACTTTTGTTGGCGAGATGGCGGCGCTGCGGGCCACGTTCGCGGGTAAGCGGGTGCTCTATCTCACGCCCCTGCGGGCCCTGGCTGAGGAGAAATATCAAACCTTTCGTGCGCGGTACCAGGCCTACGGGGTGAAAGTCGTGGTGGCGACCCGTGACCGCCGTGAGTTTGATCGGGATATCGAGCAGGGGGATTTTCATCTCGCGGTGTTAGTGTACGAGAAACTTTCCCAACTTCTTGTGCGCCATCCGCATCTGCTGCGCACTGTAGCCTTAGTGGTCGTGGATGAATTGCAGATGCTGGGTGACCCGGACCGTGGACCAGGTCTCGAACTCTCGCTGACGAAATTACTGGCTTCTGCACCCCGCCCTCAGCTCCTTGGCCTCTCGGCGGTGTTGCGTGAGGCGCAACAAGTGGCCGACTGGTTAGAGGCGGATTTGCTCTATCAAGAGGACCGGCCGGTGGAACTCTACCGTGGCGTTCTGTTGGGAGGCCGCTTCCGTTACAAGGCGTACAATAGCGGCGAGGAAGGGGAAGAACAGTTTGCCTCCACCGATTCAGAAGATCCTCGCGAAATTCTCTTTGCCAATGTCAAATATTTCGTCGAAAAAAACGAACAGCTCTTAATCTTTCTCAAAGGCAAGCGTGATACCGTGCAGTGCGCTCTGTCTTTGGCGGAAATACTGGCGCTGCCGCCGGCTCAGGAGGCGCTCACCGCCTTGGAACCCTTAGAAGAAACGGCGCTGAAAGCCCAGCTGCGCACCGCTTTCGCGGGTGGGGTGGCCTTTCACCATGCTGATCTGACCTCGGAGGAGCGTACGTTGGTGGAGACCTACTACCGCAGCGGTGCGTTACGGGTGATCGCCTGCACCACGACCCTGGCCTTTGGGGTGAATCTGCCCGCGACCACGGTGTTTATCGAAGCGGTGAAGTGGGATGCGGACCAGCGCACGGGTGCCGCTATCGAGGTGCCCATTTCCTGGGCGGACTATGAGAACATTTCCGGACGAGCCGGCCGTCTGGGATTTCACGAAGAGTTTGGCCGCTCGCTCCTGATTGCGGTCAACCAATTCCAGGCTGACCTCTTGTGGCGCAGCTATGTCATGGGCGAACAAGAGCAGTTTACCCCGGCTCCGGGACAAACCGGATTGGCTGACCGGGTGCTTAATTTGCTCGCTGCCAAAGTGTGTATCAACAAAGCTGAATTACAAGCGTTCTTCGGCTTGACCTATCTTGGTTTTCAAGCGCGTGACAAAGGAACGGTCTTGATAGCCGAGGTGGCGAAAGCGCTCGAGGCATTGATAAGCTCGCACTTGGTAACTCTCAGTGAAGACGGACGACTGGAAGCGACGACTCTAGGAGAAGTCGCAGCGCGCAAAGGCATTCGTGCGGTCACTGCAGTCAGATTGGCGCGATTCTTCGAGGCGGCGCGGGGGCGTTCGATACCCGAACTGGAACTCTTTCACTTCTTGAGCCTGACTGAGGAAGGGAAAAAGGTACATTTGCCCTTATCGGTGGCTGAACACCGTGGCCGCATCTATGAGAGCCAGATCAGCGAGCGTATTCACGAAAGCGGTGAGGAGCCGGGGGAAGGACTCAACCGTTTGCTGAACGCTCGCATGCTGCCTACGGCACAGGAGGCACGTTCGGCCAAGTTGGCGCTTCTGCTCCTCGGCTGGACCAAGGGGGAGAATCTTTCCGGCCTGGAAAGCCGCTACCAATGTTATGCTGGGACGATTATGGCTCTTACCGATGAGGTGAGTTGGTTAGTGGATGCCGCAGCGGAGATTGCCGAAGTGATGGGCTGGACCCCGACCACTCAGCTGAGTGAATTAGCCGAGTGTATGCGATTTGGTATAGATTCGGCCTGTTTGCCCCTCGCGCGTGCGCAACTCCCTGGGTTGGGGCGGGAGGACCTCAAAAATTTGGTTGCGGCGGGCTTTAACTCTCCAACTGCTCTGCGCGATGCACCACCTGAGGTGCTGGAGCGGTATCTGTCGCCTGGTCAAATCCAGGCTTTGACTGAAATGATGAACGCTGAACGCTGAATGAGCGATTTTTAACTCTTCACTCTTCACTGCTTACGATTGGCTGCTCATGGCAGAGGATTTTCCTAGAGATGTTGTTGACTCAGCGCTCGACGTCTTGGCTGTCGAAGACGTGTCTGGCGACACCATAGCTACGCTCACTACCGCGCTGAGCCACGCGACCGTGATAGCTGAGCAAGGTGCTCTGTCTCTGCGAGTGAACGAGCAACTCCTTGCCGTCCTCTCTCCGCACGGGTCACTGACGTTTTTCCTGCCTCTCCCTGCTTATCAAGGACTGCCCAAACGTCTCGCCACTTTCGACCGCCATGGTCGGTTGCTGCTCCTCATTACTTGGGGGGCTGATGGGACACTGGTGAGGTTCAAAGTGCGCGGGCTCGATGGCCGGTTTCTTGGCGTGGTGCGCGGCACAGCTTCTCACTTAGGGTGGGGGCTCTCGGACAGCGTGAGTCTGCTGGAGGGAGAAGCAGGATTTTCGCTCGACCGCTCACTGACCCTCTTTCGCTCGGTGAACTACGAAGACATCGATCTGCTCCCGCCT
>JACQEL010000087.1 GCA_016200595.1 Deltaproteobacteria bacterium | reverse complement strand
TGTTCCTCATGTAGTTCACCGCAACGAAAATGATGGACGACCGCTAATTCATCCAGACACACGCAGCACCGCCGCACCATTGATCTGGTCGTGTTTTAACTTCGACAAGGCGACATTGGCCTGTTCCAGGGAAAATTCTTCCGTATGCGTACGCAGCGGAATCTCTCTGGCTAACCGCAGGAGTTCAACACCATCCTGACGCGTGTTGGCAGTCACACTGCATAAGTTACGTTCATAGAAAAGCGTGGTCTGGTAATCCAATGGGGGAGTAGGAGTCATATACACACCCGCCAATGCCAGCGTCCCTCCCCTATCGAGGACAGCAAGAGCGCGGGGGACTAGTTCCCCGGCCGGCGCGAAGATGATGGCAGCTTGGAGCTTTTCGGGCGGAGTGGCGGTCGCATCGCCTACCCAGACCGCCCCCATGCCGCTGGCCAGGGCGCGGTGCTGGTCTCCTCTAGTGGCGACATAGACCTCACAGCCCCAATAGCGGGCAATCTGGATGACGATATGGGCCGAGGCACCAAAGCCGTAGAGCCCGAGCCGCTCTCCCCGGCGTATCCCACTACGGCGCAGCGCCCGGTAGCCGATAATCCCGGCACAGAGCAGCGGCGCGATCGCAACCGCGTCTGTCTCGGACGGGAGCGGATAGACGAAATCTTCCGGTGCCACCAGGTACTCGGCATAGCCACCGTTTACATCGTAGCCAGTGAAGCGCGGAGCCAGGCAGAGATTTTCTTCCCGCCTCATGCAGTAAGGACAAGTGCGGCAAGAGGCATGCAGCCAGGCAACACCAACCCGGTCTCCTTCCTGCAAGCGGCGGCCAGTATTCGGCCCGAGCCTCACGACGGTGCCGACCGCTTCATGCCCTGGGGCGACGGGGCTCTTATGCGGCGGTAAGTCCCCTTCAGCCACATGTAAATCGGTCCGGCAGACCGCGCAAACCTCAACTCGGACCAAGATCTCGCCCGGTGCCGGTTCGGGGATCGGCAGTTCAACCAAAGCTAAAGGATTCTGCTCAAGTGGTCCTGGGTGTTCAACGACCATAGCTTTCATAATCCTGCTCTACTTTCCTCTCTGGAGAGCACCCGAGCATTTTTCACAACGCCTAGCAGCGAGAGAAATCCACTATTAGTTATCTGTCTGTCCCCTTGCTGAAGAGAAAGGGCGCGCCACTGGCATGCGGATGGCCAAACGGGCTGCCAGAGAGTGGAATCTTGCGGCTTTGACCGGGGAGTGAGTTCTCCTAGTTCGTCACTAGCAGTTCCTTCACCTCGGTAAGTAGCGGCGAGGTTCTGTCCGAGCGCCACCTCCAGATTCCGGGCTCGCCGCGCGGTTCATCACCACAAGGGGGCCCAGGTGTCTAAGGCTTGCGCTTGCTCTTCTGTCGCCATCACTGCCTCCAGCTGATATTCTTGAGCGATATTCTTCTGGTCGAGGTAGCGTTTGTACGTCTCGTACTCCTCAATGCCACCGACGTACACGCACTGGCATTGCCCTGGGTCAGCATACCGATACACCACCCGCCCGTCCTTTGTTTGTTTCACCAATTTAAACGGTGGGAGCGCTTGCAGATGTCCGAGTTGCTCCGGGGTCTGGGCTGGCTTCATGCGAAACCCAGCCTCCATAAGGAGTTGCTCTGTTCGCGGCGCCTCCTTCCGCAGCAGCGTGGAGCAGCCTACGACCAGCAAAGCGAGCCCTACAAGGGTGGCGCTTCGCAGCCAGATTGGATGATTCATCTCGCCTCTCCTTCCACAGTTGGGCCACCACGGGATAGCGCCTGACGAGCGGCGCAACCCTACGGCAATCACCAGTGAACGTCAACCGCCCAAACCCGAGCGGGCCAGGCCAATCCGCAGAGACTGAGAAAGTGACCGCCGATACCAATTTGTAGCCTCTAGGGTAGACCTATCCTTGCGCCTCTTGTATTTTTTCACGGTGATGAGTGGGTAGGGGCGAAGCATTTGCCCCGAATAGATCCACGCCGTGGGGAGCCTGACACGCAAATGCTTCGCCCCTACGGTGGACAGGTGCTAGGGTCATGTGTACCAATCTCTTGCTCTTACGCCAGATCGGCAAGACAGATCTGGTCACTGCTCGGTGTCTTTCTCGTGCTGGTCGTTATTTTTGTCGCTCCTGGGTGCGCAAAAGAAAAACCAACCACTGCGGCGGCACCTCCGCCACCCGAGGTCATCGTGGCTGAGGTGGTCCAGCGGGAGGTGCCCATTTACTCTGAGTGGCTCGGCACGACTGACGGGTCGGTCAATGCCCAAATCCGCGCGCGGGTGCAAGGCTACCTGCAGTCGCGCGACTACCGCGAAGGCACCTTCGTCAAATCAGGAGATCTCTTATTCACTATTGACGCACGAACGTATCAGGCCGCGCTCGATCAAGCCAAAGGTGACTTGGCCCGTGCCGAAGCCAACATGGGGAAGACTCAGCTTGACGTCAACCGTGATACGCCCCTGGCCAAGGAAGGCGCTATCAGTCAGCAGGAACTCGATAATGCCGTGCAGTCCAACCAGGCGAACAAGGCGTCAGTCGGAGCCGCTCGTGCCGCCGTGAAGCAAGCCGAACTCAATCTGGAGTGGACCCAGATTCGCTCTCCGATTGATGGAATTGCCGGCATCGCCATTGCCCAAATCGGCGACCTTATCGAACCCAACACTTTGCTCACCACCGTTTCGCGGGTGAATCCCATCAAAGTCACCTTCCCCCTCAGCGAGAGGGAATATCTCAAGTTCGCCGATAGAATCGCTACCGCCATGGAAGCCGAGCAAAGATCGCAACCGCATGGACCTCCGCTGGAACTGGTCCTGGCCGATGGGAAGGTGTATCCCGAACCTGGGGGGTTTGCGCTGCCGGACCGTGAGGTTGATCTCAAGACTGGCACGATTATCGTTGTCAGCTATTTCCCCAACCCTCAAAGTATCCTGCGCCCAGGGCTGTACGCCAAAGTCCGTGCGGTCACCGAAACCAGGCCAGGTGCTCTGCTCGTACCGCAGCGGTCCGTACAAGAGTTGCAAGGGAGCTATCGTGTGGCAGTCGTCGGAGCGGACAACAAAGTGGAACTCCGCCCCGTAAAGGCTGGGGCACGCATCGGCAGTCTGTGGATCATCGAGGAGGGGCTCAAACCCGGCGACCACGTCATCATCGAGGGTCTGCAGAAAATCAGAGATGGGGTCACGGTGAATCCGAAGCTGGCCCCAGTCGAGCCCGAACCTCAGAAGGTGCCAGTTCCGGCCCCTGCGACCAATACCGCGGCGGCACCACCAACTTCGACGGCGGCGGCACCGCCAGCTTCGACCACAGCGAAAACCAAGGAGTAACGTATGGCGCAGTTCTTTATCAATCGGCCCATCGTCGCGATAGTCATCTCCATCCTGATTACTATCGCTGGCCTAGTCGCCATGAACCGGTTGCCGATTGCCCAGCTACCCGAAATCGTCCCACCACAAATTCAGGTCTCTACCACCTACACTGGTGCTGATGCGGTGACGGTCGAGCAGGCAATTGCCACATCCGTCGAGCAACAAGTCAACGGTGTGGACAACATGCTCTACATGAAATCGACCAACGCGAACGATGGCACCTTCTCGCTCGCCATAGATTTTGAAGTTGGCACCAACGTTGATATCGATAACGTCCTGGTGCAAAACCGGGTCGCGCAGGCCCTCCCCTCGCTCCCGCTTGATGTCAAGAACTATGGGTTGAGTGTCAAGAAATCGCTCGCCTTCCCCCTGCTGATCATTTCCCTCACCTCACCGAACGGCACCTACGATGGCAACTTTCTCGGCAACTATGCGACGATTAACATTATCGACGCGCTCAAGCGGATTCCTGGCGTTGGTGACGTACAAACGCGCGGATCGTCCGACTACGCGATGCGGATCTGGATTAAGCCCGATCAAATCGCCAAGCTGGGCCTGACGGTGACCGACCTGCAGACCGCTATCCTGAAGCAGAACGCGGTGAACCCCGCCGGTCAAGTGGGTGGGGAACCGGCCCCGCAGGGGCAAGAGTTTACCTATGCCGTGCGAGCGCAGGGAAGACTGGTCACGGCCGACGAATTCGGCAACATCGTCGTACGCCTCAATCCCGATGGCTCGACCATACGGCTCAAGGATATCGCCCGCATCGAACTCGGCACGCAAATCTATGGTCAGCGTGGGCGGCTGAGCGGGAAGGCGGCGGCGGTGGTCCCGGTGTCTCAGTTGCCAGGCTCGAATGCCCTCGCAGTAGCCAACCAGGTAAAGCAGGCTATGGAGGAGTTAAAAACGAGGTTCCCACCAGATGTCGAATACGAGGTCTCGCTCGATACGACCCTCCCGGTTACCCAAGGGATTAAAGAAATCATTAAAACCCTCTTCGCCGCGGTCGTGCTTGTCACCCTCGTGGTCTATCTCTTCCTGCAAAGTTGGCGGGCGACGTTGATTCCCTTGATTACCGTGCCGGTATCATTGATTGGGACTTTCATGGTCTTCCCCTTGCTCGGTTTCACTATCAACACGCTCTCCCTCTTTGGGTTGGTGCTGGCGATTGGCCTCGTGGTTGACGATGCCATTGTGGTCGTTGAGGCAGCACAGCACAACATCGAACGCGGACTCAACGCCAAAGATGCGACGCTGAAGGCCATGGCAGAAGTCTCGGGCCCGGTCATCGCCATCGCCCTGATTCTCTCGTCGGTCTTCATTCCGGTCGCCTTCATGGGCGGGATTACCGGGCGCCTCTATCAGCAGTTCGCCCTGACCATCGCCATCTCGGTGATCATCTCAGCCCTAAACGCTCTCACCTTGAGTCCTGCGCTCAGTGCAAAGTTGCTGCGGCCGGCAGCAAAAACGAAGGGGCCGCTCGGCCGCTTCTTTGCCGGCTTCAATCGCTGGTTCGAGCGCACCACCAACGGCTATATCAGCTTCACCGGCGTCCTCGTCCGCAAGACCATCCGCACGTTGCTCATTCTGGTCGTGCTCGCGGTTATCGCTGGTGGCCTGGGCAGGCTGCTGCCGGGTGGCTTTCTGCCGGACGAAGATAATGGCTATCTTGTCGTCTTCGTCCAGTTGCCCGATGCCGCCTCTTTCCAGCGCACGGACGCCGTGGTCCGTAAGATCGGCGATATTCTCCTTCACACTCCCGGGGTACGAGGCTTCAATGCGCTCACCGGCTTCAATCTGCTCACTGGCTCCTCCACCTCGTATTCCGCGACGTGTTTCATTCGCTTTGAACCCTGGGACCAACGCCAGACTCCGGAGACGAGCCTGAAGGGGATCCAGGCCGCCCTTAATCGCCAGTTGGGACAGCTCTCGGAGGGGCGTGCGTTCGCCATTCTGCCACCGGCAATCCCGGGATTCGGTCGGGCCGGCGGGTTCAGTATGATGGTCCAGGACCGCGGCGGTGGGTCGATTGAGTTTCTGTCCGAGCAAGTCAACCGCTTCCTCGAAGCTGCTCGCAAGCGACCGGAACTCACCGGGGTGAACAGTTTGTTCAGCGCCGCCGTGCCGCAAGTCTTTGCCCGAGTCGATCGGGACAAAGCCCTCAAGTTGGGGGTTGATATTCGTGATGTGTATTCGTCGCTGCAGACCTTGATGGGTGGCTTTTACGTGAACGATTTCAACCGCTTTGGCCGGCAGTGGAAGGTGTACCTGCAGGCCGATCCCGAGTACCGCCTCCACGCCGAGGACATCGGCCAGTTTTTCGTGCGTAATAACGAGGGCAAGATGGTGCCGCTCTCGACTCTGGTGTCGACCGAATCGATGGCTGGACCTGAATTCACGGTCCACTTCAACCTCTACCGTGCAGCCGAGATTATCGGCTCCGCCGCGCCGGGCTACAGTTCCGGTCAAGCCATGGCTGCGCTGGAGGAAGTTTTTCACGACGTGATGCCCACGGAAATGGGCTATGCCTGGAACACCTTGTCCTATCAACAGAAGCGGGCGGAAGGAGGGGCGGCTGGGGTCTTTGCGCTCTCGTTGCTCTTTGTCTTCCTCATCTTGGCGGCGCTCTATGAAAGTTGGTCGCTGCCGTTTAGCGTGCTGCTCGGGACACCTCTTGCAGTCTTCGGCGCCTTTCTCGGGCTGTGGATGCGCCAATTCGAGAATAACGTCTACGCCCAGATCGGTCTGGTCATGTTGATCGGTCTGTCCGCGAAGAACGCCATTCTGATTGTCGAATTCGCGAAGCTTGAATTGGCCAGAGGGAGGTCTGTACGTGAAGCCGCCCTCAACGGCGCACGGCTGCGGCTGCGGCCAATTCTGATGACGTCTTTTGCGTTCATTTTAGGTTGCGTCCCCTTGTGGGTGGCGACTGGTGCGGGCGCGGCAGCGCGGCAGATCCTCGGAACAGTGGTGATCACCGGCATGCTCGCGGCAACTCTGCTTGGGATTTTCCTGGTTCCCGTGCTCTTCGTAGCGATCGAAAGGCTCACCCAGCGCAAAGAGCAAGTCCACACCCCACCGAAGACCGTGCGTGCCATCGCTGAAGGAGTAGCAGACTGACTATGAGGAAGTTGCTAGTTATCGTCATCTTCTCATGTTATGTAATCACAGGATGTGCTTTCGGTCCTAATTATTTCAGACCTGAGCTCTCGATTCCCGCCACGCATCGCGGTCAGATCGGAGTTCCCGAGGCAACCTCGCTGGCGGACCTGCCCTGGTGGCAGGTCTTCTGGGATATCGCTCTCGAAGGATTGATCGAGGAAGCCCTCGTGAACAACTATGACCTGCGTACCGCCGCGGCTCGTGTCGAACAGGCGCGAGCGCTGGCCGGCGTGGCGCGCTCGGAATTTTTTCCCCAGACAGAGTACTTGGGGACTGCCGGCCGTGCGGAAAGTACGCCGCAATCCCGAGTGATAATTTTCCCCGGCCATGTAGATAATGCGTTCTCGGGTCTTTTCAGCGTGGCTTGGGAATTTGATGTCTGGGGGAGGATTCGCCGCTCCAACGAAGCAGCGCTTGCTGAGCTTTTTGGGAGCGAAGAGTTCCGGCGTGGGGTCGTGCTGACGCTGGTCAGCGATGTGGCGCAAGCCTATTTCGAGTTGCTGGAGCTGGATCTTGAGTTGGAGATCGCGCGGCGGACTGTCGCCTCGTTCCAGCAAACTCTTGACCTGTTCACCCGACGATTGCAGTTAG
>JACQEL010000161.1 GCA_016200595.1 Deltaproteobacteria bacterium | reverse complement strand
TGGAGCAGTTCTCATTCGCGTGCGGTCCAGGAGTACCGGCGTAGAGACGCGACATGTCGCGTCTCTACAATGACCGGCAAGGACACACTCAAGAGAGATCCGCTGTAGGAAACATGGCCCTATTCAAGCAGAAATATAGAATTGAATCGACGCGGCTGCAGGCCTGGGATTATAGTACTGCTGGCTGGTACTTCGTCACGAGCCGTACACGGGGCGGCATGTGTTTCTTTGGCGACGTTGTGGATGGAATAATGTGCTTGTCTACGGTGTAGAGACGCGACATGTCGCGTCTCTACAACATTTACACCGCGACATTCCAAATAAGTTCGGTCCATTAAAACCTGGATCTCTACAGGCTATTATTCATGCTTATAAAGCTGCGGTCACACGGTGGTGCAGAAAAAACGGTCAGAACGGCTTCGCCTGGCAGCCACGATTTTATGATCATATCATCCGTAATGAAGAATCTTTGAACGACATCCGTGAATATATCATCAACAATCCCCTGAAATGGGAATTGGACAAGGATAATCCTGCAAATCTGTATATGTGAGCTGAAGGTAAGTAATTCCTCTCCTCCCTCCTCCTGTTCGGTCCCAGACGCTTCTGACTCTTGCATCCTACCGCTGCTTGCTCGTAACATACTCCTGTCATGGGAAAGAAGGAGGAATTCTATGAGCAAAGCCCTGGCAAAGGTGAAGGTGCTAGATCTTACGCAATTCGAGGCCGGTACTTCGTGCACCGAAATGCTGGCCTGGTTGGGCGCAGACGTCGTCAAAGTTGAATCTCCCCGCGGTGGGGACCAGGGGAGGCGGGCATTTGCCGAAAAGCCCGGACAGGATGGCGTGTATTTTCTCCTGCTCAATGCCAATAAGCGTGGCGTTACCCTTAACCTCAAGAGCGAGGAAGGCCAGGCCATCTTCAAATCTCTAGTCCCGAAGTTCGATATCGTCGTGGAGAACTATTCTTTAGGAACGATGGAAAGCTTAGGGCTCGGGTATGAGGTGTTGCGTAGCCTTAACCCCCGTATTATCTACGCTACGATCAAGGGCTTTGGCACCTACGGTCCCTATGCTCCTTATAAGAGCTTCGACATGATCGCGCAGGCAGCGGGTGGAGCGATGAGTGTGACCGGTTTTCCTGGATCACCGCCGCTGAAACCTGGGCCGACTATTGGTGACACTGGCACTGGTCTTCACTGCGCTATTGGTATTCTCTCTGCTTATATTCAACGACTGGAAACTGGACAAGGTCAGAAGGTCGAAGTGGCGATGCAGGATGCCGTTGTCAACTTCACCCGTGTGGCAATGCTCGGTCACTACCTCACCGGCAAGCCGGTTGACCGTCGCGGCAACCGGATTCTGGGCATGGCGCCGGGTGACATCTATCCTTGTGCGCCTGAAGGGCCGAATGATTACGTCTATCTGACGGCCAGCTCTGAAGAGATGTGGGAGAGTCTCCTGCGAGTAATCGGCCGGGCAGACCTCATCGGTGATGATCGCTATTCCTCGCCTGCTGCGCGTAGTAAGCATGCTGAGGAAGTCCATGCTCTGGTGACTACCTGGACCAAAACTCAGGACAAATTCACTGCGATGAAACTGGTGGGTGAGGCGGGGGTGCCCTGCGGAGCAGTGCTTGACACTGGTGACCTCTTCGCGAACGAACACCTTAAGCAGCGCGAGATGATCGTTACCATTGATCATCCGCAGCGGCCGGGGTTCACCATGCCAGGCTGTCCGGTCAAGCTCTCCGACTCCCCAGTGCAAGTGCAACCTGCGCCATTACTTGGCCAGCACAATGCCGAAGTATACGGAGCACTACTGGGCCTGAGTGAAGCCGATTTGGCGAACTTGAAGGAGAAGGGGGTAGTTTAGAGGAAAGCTTTTAGCTCTTAGCTTTTAGCCGTTAGCCAGAAGAAGATTTGCTGTTCGTGGTTTCTAACCCCGTCTTTGGTCTCTTGCGTGCCCGAAGCTAATAGCTAAGAGCTAACCGCTAATAGCTGTTTCGTTGTTGATTTCCCCGTGCCGCTGGGGTATCTGGCTATCTCGGTCTTAAGACAGACCTGAAGAGGAGTACCGCATGCCAGGACCGCTTGCAGGAATCACCGTTCTTGATCTTACGCGGCTCGCGCCAGGGCCGTTCTGTACCATGATTCTCGGCGATATGGGCGCCGAACATCTTTTAACACCGAAACAAAGAACGAAGAAATGATTCGCCATTCTTCACGCTTCACGCTTCACGCTTCACTTTCTTTATGAACGAGCGCGTTCGCTCATCCACTATTGTAGCGCCACGGAGAAGGTGGCGAGACCGCACTGGTCGCGGGCTGGTGCTCAAAGGGACCGCTGCGTTTTTGCTCTTAGTCTTTGCCACCATCTTCTTGCATGGGAACTGGCCTATAGCTCTGCTGTGGGTAGGCGGTGGGGCTGGGTTATGGTGGTTATCCGGCGTGCTGCGGCGGCAACGCGAACGAGCAGAGATTCTCAAAGAGGTAGAAGCTATGAGCGATACGGAGTTCCGGCGTTATGCTGCGGACCTGCTGCGCGCTCAAGGCTATATCGTTAACCGCAATACCTGGTCCCTGGAAGAACAGCGCGCCGCTCTCTTGCTGACGCGGGGGCGAACCAGCTTCGTCTGCCGGCTACAGCGACAAGAGCAACGCGTAGGGAAGGGTGTGGTGGCTGAGGTTCTGGCCGCACTCGAAAGGTATGAAGGTGCGCGTGGCATAATTCTGACGAATAGCTTCTTTACTCTCCCGGCACGGAATCTGGCACGCCGCGAGAGTTGTGTCCTGATCGACCGTCGGGGATTGGCGACTTTGGTTGCCCAGCATCGTCAGGGCCACCGGGTGTTGACGTTTCAGCGAGAAGAGATCGCTCGCTTGCGAAAGCGCAAGTAAGACGAGGGCGACGATTGCGAAATGCGGAGCACGGGAGCGCAAATGAGAAAGGTGAAGCCGCGAAATCGGAAAGGGGAGGATACAATATGGCGATTTTGAAAGTCTGCCGTCTGGGGCATCCAGTGCTGCGACGGGTCGCCGAACTGGTTCCTCCCGAGAGCATCGCCCAACCCGCTTTCCAGCAGTTCATCGATGACATGATCGAAACGATGTACGAATACGAGGGAGTGGGCTTAGCCGCTCCACAAGTGCATGTCTCTCAGCAGATTGCGGTGTTGGAAGTTGGTAAACATCCGCGCTACCCCGATGTGCCATCGGTGCCTTTGACCGTGCTGATCAATCCCCGGGTTACGGTGGTATCGGAAGAAACGGTTGATGGTTGGGAGGGCTGCCTGAGTATCCCGGATTTACGTGGGGTTGTGCCGCGTTACCGCGAACTGCGCGTCGAGGCGTTGGACCGCCAGGGCAAGCCCCTGGATTTTATTGCCAAAGACTTTCATGCGCGGGTGGTCCAGCACGAATACGATCACTTACAAGGTAAGGTGTACGCTGACCGCATGCCTTCGCTGGAGACGCTGACCCATCTGACCGAGTGGCAGCGCTATTGGCTGAAAAATTAACGTGTGCTCACCTTCATTACTAGCAGCGCCAACAAACTGGTTGAAGTCGAGCGCATCCTGGGTCACCCGCTGGCGCAGGCATCTTTGCCTCTGGAAGAAATCCAAGCCATTGATCTTGAAACCGTCGTCCGTCACAAAGCTCACCAAGCCTTCTCTCTGCTTGGCCGGCCGGTACTAGTCGAAGATACCGGTCTGGCTTTTGCCGCCTGGAACGGATTGCCTGGAGCGTTGGTCAAATGGTTTCTCATGGCTCTAGGGCTGGGTGGAATCTGTAAACTGTTGCGCGGCGAGACTCATCGGGCCGCTACGGCAACCACTCTCTTTGGCTATTACGATGGCAGTGAGGATCGCCTTTTTGCCGGAACAGTCTCCGGAATAATCCCCGAGGCACCGCGCGGCACCCGCGGGTTTGGTTGGGATGCGATCTTTCAACCTCTCGGCAGTGATCGGACGTTTGCCGAGATGACGCCCGAAGAGAAAGACCATTTCTCCATGCGCCGCCTGGCGCTGGAACAGCTCCGCAACTCGGGGCTGCTTGATCTCTAATAGTCCGTCAATGTGAATTTGATGGGTACTGTCATTCTGAGCCGTAGCCCTTCGACTTCGCTCAGGATAAACTCCACGGAGGCGAAGAATCTCATGTAACGATAGACTTGAGGCGAGATTCTTCGTCGCTTCGCTCCTCAGAATGACACCCCTCAGAATCACTCAGACGCAGTACTAGAGCATTTGTACTCAAGCTTGCGGCCATCTTTCTTTGGAGTGCGGGAGCCGTGCTCCCGCTTTCATGGGGTGAAGCCATGCTTCACCCCAATCTCCCCAAAGCGCGGCTTTGGGCCCGAAAGGCGCAAGCATGGCTTGCGCACTCCAAAAATCCTTCTGCCTCCTCCCGGTCGAGGCTCGGATGCTTCCCGCGCTCCATTTGACAGCTAGATAGAGCATACCGCATAATCGCGTTCATGAGTGGGGAACCACTAATGACGACACCGGCCGAGACTCGCAAGCTCGCCGCCATCATGTTCACCGACATGGCGGGCTTTAGCCGCCAGATGGGTGCTAACGAAGCTCGCACCTTACGGCTGCTCACTACTCATAATCAGATCGTCCAGCAGGCCGTCGCCGAATATGCCGGTCACGTGATTAAGACTGTCGGTGATGCGTTCCTGGTAGAATTTCCTTCGGTGGTCAATGCGGTGCAGTGTGCTCAACATATTCAAGCCCAATTCCGGGCTCAGAACGCAGCAAAGGAAACAAACGAACAGATTCACGTCCGCATCGGTATTCACTCGGGGGACATTGTCCAACG
>JACQEL010000160.1 GCA_016200595.1 Deltaproteobacteria bacterium | reverse complement strand
TGAGAGGATTGAACGTGAATTGGACGAAGTAACCTCGCGCCAGGGCTCGCTTGAAGATCGTTTCTCCGAGGGTGATGAGGATCTCCAGCGCGTGCGTACGTTGTTAAAAAATGGCGGTGCGGTTTAGCGCGGCGCGGTTTCATTTAGATGTCCCCAGGACTGGGTAGGGGTGCAACTGGCGGCTGGTCCCAATGTTGTCCGGGAAATTTTCCGTCTCGTGCCCAAGACTGGGGCTTTGCCCTTTGGAGTGCGGGAGCCGCGCTCCCGCTTTTGCCGTGCGAAGCATGGCTTCGCACGGTATTGGGCTGAAGCCATGCTTCAGCCCAACAAAGCGCCAGCATGGCTGGCGCACTCCAAAATTGCACCTCGGGCGCACAGCAGAACAAATTCATTCCGGACAGTATTGGGCTGGTCCGCCAGTGCTGGTGGCGGGGCACGGGCAGGCCAGCTGCCCGTGGCACCCAGAGCAGAACAGGTGTAAACGCGATTGCAACTTGCTCTAAACCTTCCAGCTGTTGGATCTCCTCTCCCGTATTTGTTTGGGTGTTTATTGACAAATGCCAAGAACCTCTCAACAATGGCCTCTTTACGGCTCTAGTCCTGGAGCGTGGTGAGGGGGAAGTTGTGCAGGGATGGAGAAGGATTGGACTAGGCGTCTTCTGGGTCCTCATCTGTGGATCCCTTGCGGCCTGTGGTAGTGCCCTCTACTACCAGGTCCGCCCAGGAGATACCTTATCCGAGATTGGGCAACGCTACGGTGTCTCCTATCAAGAGATTGCCCGCTACAACACCATTGCCAATCCTGACAAGTTAGAGGTTGGTCAGCGGTTGCGCATCCCGCCACCCACGCAGCCACAGATTGCTCGCCCGGCTCCGTCTGAGAACCGCGTTCTCGCCCGAGCCGTACCCGAAAAACTGCCGACTCCTGGTCCACCTCTCTCCGAGGGGCGAGCCGGCGGGACGAGTCTCTTTTCCTGGCCTGTGGAAGGCCAGATTACCTCAATGTTTGGGCCGCGGAATGGCAGTTTCCATGATGGTCTGGATATTGCCGCCCCGCGTGGCACGGCGGTCTTGGCCGCAGCCGATGGACAGGTCATATTCAGCGACGTGCTGCGTGGTTATGGCAACGTGGTGATCGTTCGCCATCCCGGTGGATATGTAACGGTCTACGCCCATAATCAGACGAATCTGGTCAAAGAAGGACAAGCCGTTCGACGGGGGGAACAACTTGCTGAGGTGGGGCAGAGCGGCCGTGCAACTGGGGCGAGCGTGCATTTCGAGGTGCGCAAAGACAACTTAGCGCGTGATCCGCTCCATTATCTCCCACAGGACCAGCGTACGGTGCGCAAGGAACCCTCGCCGTAATCGGTCGTTCGGGCTCCGAAAGAGATTTGCTCAGCGGGCAAGGACATGGAGAGCCACTGTCTGAATCACGCCCTCGTTCCCAGGCTCTGCCTGGGAACGCAAACCCCAGGTGCGGCAGAGCCACGACCCCACGGCAGACCCAGGCTCCGCCTGGGTCCGAGAAAGACCGCAAGTTTAGAGATTGACAGAGGACTGGGAGGAGAGTGTGCAAGACCCCAAGCAATTAATTCGAGATGTGCCGAACTTTCCCAAAGCCGGCATTATGTTTCGCGATATCACGCCGCTGTTAGCGCACGGACCGGCGTGGCATGAGACCGTGGATCGCATTGCCGAACGTTATCGCGGACGCATCGATATCGTGCTTGGTATAGAGTCGCGCGGGTTTCTCATCGGCTCTGCCGTAGCCTACGCTTTGGGGTGTGGCATCGCCGTGGTCCGCAAACCCGGGAAGCTGCCAGCAGCAAAGTTCAACGCGACCTATGCCCTCGAATATGGCGTTGATACGCTAGAAATTCATCAAGATGCCTTTACTCCTGGCAGCCGTGTGTTGGTAGTTGATGATTTACTGGCGACCGGCGGCACAGCCGAGGCGGCGATCTCGCTGGTCCGCCAACTGCGCGGTGAGGTGATCGAAGCCGCGTTTATTATCGAACTGACTTTCCTGAGTGCCCGCCAACGCCTTGCCCCCTGGCCGGTATTTTCGCTGATTCAATATGAGAGTGAGTGGGAAAAGAATTGTCTGAGAGAGTTGTGATCGAGGCTATCCTCTTTGATCTTGCAACACCTCGACGGACAGCTCAAGCCGATGCCGGGACTCTACGAATTGCTCGACGAGATCGATCGGTGTTGTCAAATTGAAGCCGATGGCTGTAATTAAAGGATGAAGGCTATGAATCCGGCAACGACGCTCTTTTATGATATCGACACTCAGCGTGACTTTCTTCTCCCTGGAGGAAAGCTTTACGTTCCTGGCGGAGAGCGCCTCTTGCCCCAATTGCGCGCACTCACGCAGCTCGCCCGACAGCAGGGCATCGCTATCACCGGATCAATCTGTCGTCATTTCCCGACCGACGCAGAGCTGCAACGCAACGGTGGGTTATATCCAGAGCATTGTATGGATGGTACCGAAGGGCAGAAAAAAGTGGAGGAAACCACTCCCCAGCGGCCGGTCTGGATTGAGAATCGAGACTACGCGGAGGAAGAGTTCAAAGCCCTGCTGCGACAAGCCGGAGAGGTTTATCTCGAGAAACAAGATGTCGATATCTTTGTTGGGAACCGCAACACTGCTTGTGTGTTCGCTGCCATACTTGAGGGGAAAGACGATATCGTGGTCTATGGCGTTGTGACCGAGATCTGCGTGGATCTCGCGCTTGCTGCTCTGAAGGACCGCCCGGTGCGTTTACATGTTCCTGTGGATGGAATCGCGGCGCTCAGTGAAGAACGCGGGAAAGAGACCAGGAAAAAATGGCGCAGTTGGGGAGTTCACCTGACCTCGGTGGCGGAGGTGAGGGAAGAGCTAAAACGTAAAGCGTAAAACGTAAAAGGGAATTACAAATTACTTGTTGCAGTTTAGCGGGCGTGACAGTAGTGGCAGAAACTTTCAGAGTTGCCGAGCGTGTCGATATTGAAACTCTGCTGCAGCTTATGCGTGAGTACTACGAGTTTGACCATTTGCCATTTGACGACCAAGTGGCGCGCGCCGCGCTGGCAATATTCGTGGACGATGAGTCGCTAGGGCGGGTGTGGTTAATCTCCTACGAAGGGTCGACCATCGGTTATCTCGTCCTGACGCTCGGCTACAGTCTCGAATACGGCGGGCGTGATGCATTTATCGATGAGGTGTATATTCGCGAAAGCTACCGAGGGCGCGGGATTGGTCAGAGCGCCCTCGCGTTTGCCGAAGACGTATGTCGCTCTCTCGGCGTGCGTGCGCTCCATCTCGAGGTCGAGCGAGCAAACACCAACGCGCATGGTTTGTATCGCAAGGCCGGATTTGTCGATCACGATCGGTGTTTGATGACGAAGCGAATCTCAACGTAACAATAGAAAGAGAGGTACTGAAGTCTAATGACGGATGGGATCACCAACAATACGGCTGATGGTCTGATATTACGAGTCAGCAACCGTATCAGGGTAGGTGTGGAGTCGGAAGATTTGCCACTTTCAAGCGAAAGCACTTTCAGATTTCTGTTCGCTTGGGAGCTAGGTCGTACTCTGGGATTCGCACCAAAGTACCGGTTCGATTTTGAATGGAATGCCTATTCTGCGTTGGATAGTGATGACACTTTTCTTGACCTGCTCGTTTACACCGAGCCGAGTTTCAAGATCGCTTTAGAGTTTAAGCTGCCTAAGTCCTCGGTTCTCCACTACTCAAACTCGACACAAACACGAGCAAAAATCTGTCGGGATATATCTCGACTGAGTTATTTAGTTCGACAAGCGAGTAATTCTTACGGAGGGATGGAAAACCATTAATGTTCAGTACAAAACGTATCACGGGACTGCTTATGAGCCAGGAACTCTCATTCTGAAAGGCCAAGCCCCGAACGGAATAGAAAGAGATTTGCCGTTTCCAAACCATGAAGTGCGCTTTGAGTGGCAGGGTATTGAGAACAAAGGGATTTCTACCGGTCGCTTAGGACCAAAAGGGCGATTTGCCTGGTTGAAGCCGATCAAAATCTGGGGGTAGGCGATTCTGCGGAAAGAAGGATAGGAGCGAAGTGTTACATTTCTAGAGTCTCATTAATCGGAACATTGGAGCAGTTCTCATTCGCGTGCGATCCAGGAGTACCGGCGTAGAGACGCGACATGTCGCGTCTCTACAACATTTACACCGCGACATTCCAAATAAGTTCGGTCCATTAAAACCTGGATCTCTACAGGCTATTATTCATGCTTATAAAGCTGCGGTCACACGGTGGTGCAGAAAAAACGGT
>JACQEL010000199.1 GCA_016200595.1 Deltaproteobacteria bacterium | reverse complement strand
CCTGGCGTAAGGCTACGGGCGAGCCATCGTTCCAAGGCATGAGAGTTCTCCTTGCGACAATCTCTCACGCATTCTAGAAGTGTTACCTATGTCCATGAACAGGTGTTACCTATGTTCCCGGTCTATACAGCCCTCTCCCACGAGGGGAGAGGGGACCCAAGGGTGACATGAAAATCCGGGCCGTAATTGTGACGGTCAGCACTGAGTCTGCCTAACAAAAAGCAAGATAAAAGGAGTGCTCTATGGAACATCAAGGACAAGTCAGGAGTCAGCAAGGGTTAGAAGCTCACGGCATCCGCAACGCCAACACGGTGTGGTGGAACCTGTCTACCCCAGCTTTGTACGAGCACGCCATTCAGCGCCATGAAGGCCTGCTGGCCCATCTCGGCCCCCTGGTGGTGCGCACCGGGCAATATACGGGCCGTTCGCCGAACGATCGCTTTGTCGTGCAAGAGCCGTCGAGTCAGGACAAGATGTGGTGGGGCAAGGTCAATCAACCCTTTACGATCGCACGGTACGATGCCTTACGGGCTCGTCTGACCGCCTACCTGCAAGGCAAAGATCTCTATGTGCAGGACTGCTACGTGGGCGCCGATCCCACGTATCGCCTGCCGATCCGTGTCATCAACGAGCTGGCGTGGCATAATCTCTTCGCACGCAACATGTTTCTCCAGGAACCCGACCTGGACCAACTGGCCCAGCATCAACCGCAGTTTACCGTGATTGATGCGCCGGGATTCAACGCGAGCCCTGAGGATGACGGCACCCGTTCGGAAGCCTTTATTTTGCTCCACTTTGGGCGGCGCGAGGTGATCGTTGGTGGGACGGCGTATGCCGGAGAGATGAAGAAATCGCTGTTCACCGTGATGAACTATCTCCTGCCCCCACAAGGGGTGCTGTCCATGCACTGCTCGGCGAATTACGGCAAAGATGAAAATGACGTAGCGATCTTTTTCGGTTTGTCAGGAACGGGCAAGACCACGCTGTCCGCCGACCCGCAGCGGACCTTGATCGGCGACGACGAGCATGGCTGGAGTGACCACGGCGTCTTTAATTTCGAAGGGGGCTGCTACGCCAAGGTGATTCGTCTCTCGCCGACCGGAGAACCGGAAATTTACGAAACGACCCGCCGCTTTGGCACGATCCTGGAAAATGTCGCGATCGATACGGCAGCACGGCGGCTCGACCTCGACAGCGACGACTTCACCGAGAACACGCGCGCGGCCTACCCTATTTCGCACATTCCCAATGCGACGCGCACCGGCAGAGGGGGACATCCTCAGGTGATCATTATGCTCACGGCCGATGCGTTTGGCGTACTGCCGCCGATCGCGCGCTTGAGCCCGGCCCAGGCAATGTATCACTTTCTGTCAGGATATACCGCCAAAGTGGCCGGGACCGAGCGGGGGATTACTGAACCGCAGGCAACTTTTAGCGCATGTTTCGGGTCGCCGTTTATGGCGCTGAACCCTGGCGTGTATGCCGAGCTGTTAGGCAAGAAAATCGCGCAACACCAGGTCCAGGTCTGGCTGGTCAATACCGGCTGGAGCGGCGGCCCCTATGGGGTCGGACAGCGTATGAAGTTGGCCTACACCCGGGCCATGGTGAGCGCCGCTTTGAATGGCACGCTCGCCCACGCCCCCATGAGCGACGACCCGTTCTTCGGGGTGCAGATTCCCCAAACCTGTCCGGACGTCCCACCCGAGGTATTGCCGCCCCGCAAGACGTGGAGAGACCCGCAAGCCTATGATGCGCAGGCGCGCAAGCTCGCGGGGATGTTTACGGAGAACTTCAAGCAGTTCGCCAACGATGTATCTCCAGACATCCGCGCGGCGGGGCCGCGGACGGCATAAGAAACTGCACGAGGATAACATGAACACTCCCCTGCTGGGAGCGCGGGCGCCCCGCCCGCCCGAAAAGCGCCCAAGATGGGCGCGCTCCCAGGATACATTCAAGTGCAAACTGCTATACGTCTACACGACTCCTAAGGAGGAGAACCCATGCCGCTACCGCAAGCGAGTGAATTGACGGTTTCCACGCTCGGTCCGTGTCGCGTACCTTCCCCGTTGCAGGAGCGCGGACAGCAATTCGTGGACGAGACCAGCCGCGTGCTGGTGAGTGCGGATACCCGCGACCTCCAACCTTTTCTGCAAACGGGCGAGCTGCCTCCTGCCTTTGAACCCGCCGGCCCGCGCCCGTCTCTCTTCTTTGATCCCGCCACGCTGACGTGCGGTATTGTCACCTGTGGCGGGATTTGTCCAGGACTGAACGGCGTGATTCGCTCAGTGGTGCTGACGTTAACGCACTCGTATGGCGTGCAGCGGATCCTGGGCTTCCGCTATGGCTATGCTGGTCTGGCAGAGAAAAGTGGCTACGCACCGCTGCTGCTCACGCCGGAAGTTGTGGACACCATCCATCAGCAGGGGGGAACGCTTCTCGCCTCGTCTCGCGGTCCGCAGGAACTCGGCGACATGATCGCGACCCTCCAGCGCTCCAATGTCGGTATCCTCTTCACGATTGGTGGCGATGGGACGCTGCGGGGCGCTTCAGCGCTGAGTCGAGAGATCAGACGACAGAACCTGCCGATCAGTATCATCGGTATTCCTAAGACGATCGATAACGATCTGGCCTGGGTGCAGCGCAGCTTTGGCTTCTCGACGGCCGTTGAAGAGGCGACCAAGTCCCTGGTCGCCGCCCACACTGAGGCGCGCGGCGCGTGGAATGGCATAGGGTTGGTTAAACTCATGGGGCGGCATTCTGGATTTATTGCCGCGCATGCCACGCTGGCCAACCCGGATGTCAACTTCTGCCTTGTCCCTGAGGTACCTTTCACTCTTGAGGGAGAAGGTGGCTTTCTCCAGGTGCTCGAGCGACGGTTGGCCAATCGGCAGCATGCGGTGATTGTCGTGGCTGAAGGAGCCGGGCAGGAGATCTTGCAAGATGCGGCGAATCAGCAGCGTGACGCCTCGGGGAATCTGCGGCTGCAAGATGTTGGGGTGTTCCTGCGCGACCGTATCACCCGCCACTTTGCTGCCCAGCGCATCGAAACCACCGTTAAATATATCGATCCGAGTTATATCATCCGCAGCCTGCCGGCGAATGCGTTCGATTCGGAGTTTTGTCTGGTGCTCGGGCAACAAGCGGTGCATGCGGGGATGGCGGGACGGACGGATATGGTGGTGGGGTTCTGGAACCAAAACTTCACCCACATGCCTATTGCTCTGGCAGTGGGACAGCGCAAGCTGCTCGATCCGCAGGGCTTGGCATGGCAAAGCGTGCTGCAGGCAACCGGCCAGCCCGCTTCACTCGTCGGGGCTCACTGAGAAACCTTTATCCTTTTCATGGAAAGCCCTGATGAACTTTGACGAACAAAATCGGTAACCGTAACGTTGGGTGCCACTGGCGGCTGGTCCGCCAGTGCGACCGTACCACACGGGCAGCCCCCCACCCAGGAGACCTGCGGTCTGTGCTGCGGCGGGGTCGGGAGACCCACGCCGAGCGGGGCAGCACACAGATTTCGTCCATGCGTCTTATCCACGCTGTGGCCGGTCTCCTGACCGTGCCACTCTGCCTTACGGAAAGGATCGCTATGCGGAACCGCCGAGTCACATTCATCCTCGCGAGTCTAACCCTGCTCGTACTCATATTGTCGCTGCCAGGGTCGCTGCGAGCCGCGTTCGAGCGCGGCGGTTTCTATCTGTTCTCGCGGGAGTTTTTCGCGGACATTCCCAAGCGTTTGACGGGGCCGGGACGCTTCCGGTTCGTGTTCCAGCCCGCCGTCGCGATTCTGCTTGGCAGTCGTGACGGCCTGCGCGATGCTCGAGCGGGCCGACCGCCGTACCTCTACGGCGTGCTGTTCCACCGCTCGCGCCGCTGCGAACTATTGCAGAGCGGCTTCGCCGCTGTTATGAATCTGCTGCTCATGGGCATCTTGCTTGACGCCATCGCTCAGTGGTTAATCCTTGGCGTCTCGTACCCAGGGGCCGCGCTCGTCGTCGGCCCAGTATTAATTGGCATCCCGTATGCGCTTGTGCGCGCGCTGGCTCACCGCGTCGTACGACTGCGCGGGTCGTTAAGGAGTCACAATGAGTAAAATGGGGAGTAACCAAGAAAACAAACTATATGCACGGCTCGGCACGCAGTGAGGATCCCTCATGAATATGAACTGGCTGTTAGTCTTCATCCCCATCTCCTTCGCCCTCGACAAGTTGGGCGCTGATCCCACCATCGTCTTCCTCGCCTCAGCTGCGGCCATCGTGCCCCTGGCGAGTCTGATGGAGAAGGCCACCGAGGTGCTGGCCCATTACCTCGGACCCACCTACGGCGGCATGCTGAGCGCCACGATGGGCAACGCCCCTGAACTGATCATCGGCATCTCGGCCTTGCGCAATGGGCTGATCGAGGTGCTGAAGGGCTCGATCGCCGGCTCGGTGCTGGGCACCCTGCTGTTCGGCATGGGCATGACGATCGTGGCCGGTGGCCTCAAAAAACCGGTGCAAACCTTTGATCAACAAATGGTGTCGGTCAATAGTTCCTTGCTGATGCTGGCGACCTTCGGATTGATCATCCCGGCGGTGTTCCACTTCAGCGGTAAGTCGGATCAGGAGCTCAGCCTGGAGATCTCGGTCATTCTCTTACTCGCCTACCTCGCCAGCATGGCTTATACGCTCTTCAGCCATCGGCCGACCGTCGGCAAACCGGCGGTGGAAATGGCGCTGAAGGAGAAAGGCGAAGAGCTCGAGGAAATGGCCGCAGAAGAAGCCGCACTCCCCCACTGGACTCGTAATGGCGCCCTGGGCATCCTGGGCGCGGTGACCGTGGGCTTAGCCTTTGTCAGCGAGTTGCTGACCGGCTCGCTCGAGCCCACCGCTACCCGGTTAGGGCTGACCCCCGCCTTTGCCGGGGTGTTCTTGCTCGCCCTGGTCGGCAACCTCCCGCAGTACATGAACTCTGTGTCGTTTGCCTCCAAGAACCAAATGACCCTCGCCCTGTCCATCAACCTGGGCGCCACCACGCAATTGGCTCTGATGGTGGCACCCCTGCTGGTCATTGCCGGCGAGGTGATGGGCTTGCCGATGAATCTGTTGTTTTCCCAGTTCGAATTAATCGGCATCATTCTGTCCGTCGTCATCGCCCACAGCCTGATTTCTGATCATACGTCCACCTGGCTAGAAGGCGTGCTGCTGATCGCGGTGTACGCCATGCTCGGGTTCGGGTTCTTCAATATGCCCGCGCAATAGAGGATACCGTTGATAAATGCCGGGACGCCGTTTTCGCCCGACGCTCAAGCATCAGGCTACCTTCACGCCGCCGGCTCACGCCGGCTCTCAGCCCCCTAGGGGCGGTTGACGGTAGCCGGGGAATTCACTCCCCGGCGGAGGTGCAGAGTTTATCAACAGTCTCATAGATGGCGCGGTGGCCGGCCATCGGTGTCAACTTAAGGAGGGATTATCCCTTGCCCTGCGCCCGTGGGTCCCAGCCCCCCTTGTGGGAGAGGGCCAGAGTGAGGGAAAAAGTAGCGGCAACGACTCTCCTCATCCAAACGAAAAGTGCTGTAATATTCTTCGGTCAGAGTTGACCGGAGTAGGGAGGCGTGGTCATGGCTCCTTGTCCCCCTCCGTGGGGCGCTTGCCTTGCCTGAATTCGATGCTCTTCTCCACCGCCTCGCTGAGCGTTTCCCCGTAGGCGAACACCCTATAACCCACATAGGCGACAACGAGCGTAAACGTCACCTCGCCGACGCCAACCGCCATGACGGCGCTGAGCCCCAGGCCACCAGTGACCGCCGCACCGAGGAACGGACGTGTATCAAAGATTCCCCGAATCCAACCAGCGACCGTGCCGAGGCCCCCCTCGACGTTCTCTAATACGTTATCGCCGGCTGTGGAAATTGGGTCGGTCCAGGATGCCGTCCCTGTTGCCGTAGCGCTGCTGGTGTCCTCCGGCATAGCAACCTCCTTGAAAATCAACTTTGCAGAGCTGAAGTTCATCTGAAAAATGGCAGTTTGTAAATCCCACTGACACGCAAGACTTGGCGTGCTTGTCCATCCCCGCACGGCACTGGCACCGTGGCGCTGTACAGTTTTTGGCTAGCCGCCCTGGGGCGTGGGTCGGAGACCCGCACTTATAGCAGTTTTCAGTTGCGTGCATCCTCCCCTGTAGGGGCGATCCTGGTGATCGCCCGAGGGGGGCGTGGGGCAGGGCGAATACAAGATTCGCCCCTACACGCAATTTCAGGTCTCACCCAAGTGAAATTCGCTGTAGCTGGGGCGTTCACGGTTTGCAGACCGCCTCTTAGGGCTGTGTCACAGTTGGCGTCTCTGGAGCCGGTGGGATGGCCGCCGGGTTCCGGTTTGCCGCGGCTTCAGCCTGCTCTTTGACAGAAGAATAGCGCTGCCCAGTGACTCCCACCTCGGTCCGCGCCCACAGTGACACTATCACTGGTTGGCCAGCCAGATTTTGCAGCGTCGTTTCCAGAGTGTGCACTTCGGCCGGCGAGGGCACGCGGGGACCCACGACCTCGGCTCTGACCACCCAACCAGCTTCTGATTTGGCCGCGTCGATATTGTTCACAAAGAGATTGGGGATCTGTTCGATGCCAGCCTGCACCGCTTGTTCGAGCGTTTCCTGCAAGGCAGTCTCTGCTGTGGACTGTTCAGCGAAATGCGCCTGCCCCAGCAGAATACGGCCTTTGCTGCTGATGTCTACCGAATTGATGACCCGTATGATCAGCCGCGTGCGCGGATCCCCGACTCGGTCTTGCAGCAGTTTTTCCAGCCGCTGGATGCCGACAGGCAAGGGCATACGCGGCATCTGCACCGAGACCACGATGACTGGTCCGGTTGGCAGAGTCACCAACTCGATATCGTTGAGCGTCACTTCCGGAAAATCGATGAGGATCTCGCGGATGACTTGCTCGGCGGTTTGCAACGTCTGTGCTTCAGGAGCCACAGCGTCTTTGATAAACTTGCCATCGAGATTTCTGCCAGTGAGCGCACCAGTGGCGCCAGTGGCAGTGACGTCTTTGGCGAGGCTGCAGCGCACAAACAGATGCACGGTTTCTCCCAGGCCTTGCGTTAACGCCTCCTCCAGGCGTTTCACCTTCTGGGGCGACAACACCCGAGAGGTACGCACAGTGGAGAAGACGTCAAGCCCGCCATTGTCCCGATGGTACAGGGCCTTCTCCAGCGTGAT
>JACQEL010000198.1 GCA_016200595.1 Deltaproteobacteria bacterium | reverse complement strand
TCTTCGTGCCGCGCTCTTTTCTGGCTGCGAACACCTCGACGCCTGCAGTCAGAAAATGTGCCACCGGGTCGAACTCGCTCAGGATTGCCAGTGAATCGGGCGAGAGCGGCGCCGCTTCCTGGGGCGCGCCAAACGCTACGTCCTTACTGTGCGTGCGCACCGCGATGAGCGAATCGCTCTCCTGCAGCGCGTATTTCGTACCGCCCTTGCCACCATATTGAACGAAAGGCATGGTGCCCCTCCTTTGTGTTGTCCGACCATGATCTAATGGTGATGAGAAAAAGGAGTCGCATGCGCGGGGTGTTGTCTGAGAACACGTCAGTCCCTCGGTGGAGTTGTTCTCGGCGCATGTGTAATGAGCATTAGCATGATTGGGACTGATTTGCTAATTGGCTCAGCGCGGTGAATGCCCGATGCTGGTGTCAGCTTTTGCGCGTCGGGTGTTCGTGGTCCCAGGTGAGAAGATGTCGGAGGCCTAATGGTTTTTGACAAACAAATTCGGTAATGCCCTTAGCGTAGAGACGCGACATGTCGCGTCTCTACCGGTCCACGATTACCGATTTTGTGCTTCAAAGTTCATCAGGCGATCTGACGTCTGAGAGTGAGGTCGTCATGTCTGAACAGAACAGAACGCTTGCGGATTTTCCCCAGAAGCTAAAGCGCAGTACGCAAACTCCTGACCTTGTGTATGTGCGTGCGACGGACTTCTACGCGGTACGTGGGACACCGGCAGGAGCCGAGCGTAACGTGCCGGTGCTGACAGTGAATGCCGATGACGGCGAGTCAATTCGTGTGTACCGTGGTGTGCCGAAGCAGACGCGTACAGCGTCAGGTTCGCCGAGTGTCACGCCTGTCTATGCGTTGCCGTCAACTGAAAGTGTCGTCATACCGACGGGGCGCGTGTTTGTGCGCTTTGCCGACGCGATCAAGGCCGAAACAAAAGTCGATGAGCTCAAGCAGGCGGGGTACAAAATCGCGCAGACGCTCGCATATGCACCAAACGCGGCTTGGCTTGAAGCCACGAATGGTGAGGTTGCTCTGGCGCTGAACAACCTCGAAAAATTGGAGGCGTTAGCGGATGTTGAGAACGTCGAGCCGCAACTGCTCGCCCCACGGGCTCTGAAATGAGCCACGTACCCTGCGCGCCCGATGCGCGACTGCGCGATTGCAAGACCCGATCCCTTAATTTTTGGACAAAGGGCAGTGAGTGGGGAATTGCTCCCATCTGTCATCAAAATAAACCGGAATGCATAACCTTGGTACACTTCACGCTGTGACCGTTCAGCCGTGTCATTCTGAGCATCGCGAAGAATCTCACCGCGAGACTCTTCACGGAGTTTATCCTGAGCCCTTCGACAAGCTCAGGACAGGCTCCGCCGAAGGGTTCAGGGTGACACCCCTGGGGTGCCAGTCTTCTGCAGTCTGGTTTAGGGGAGTGACGAACAGCGCGCGCGAAGCGTACAATTTTGTAGTACCCGTGCCGGGAATGAGGTAATGCAGATGGCAAACCTTACCACTCCAGAGTTACTGGAAGACGAGATCAAGGCAGTCGTGCGAGCAGGTAATTATAGATCAAAGGAAGAAGCCGTAGGGCACGCTCTAGAGGTGCTCCTGGCGGCCAATCCTCATCTCCGAATGAACACTGCCGTAGAGCTGTATCGGCAAAGCAAGGTGACTCTCTCACGGTCAGCAAAATCGCCGGCCTGGAGTTGGAAACTTTCAAAGAACGGCTTGCTGAGAAAGGCGTGCCGATTCCCGTAGACGAACCAGCCGAGGAGATTCGCACCGGTGCGGATTTAGTTGGTCACCTACGCAAAACGCCGTGATTTTGGCCGACACCGATATTCTTTGCGATGCATAACCACGACGAAGGAGAGCAAGATGGCGTTGCCTGCAGCCAAACGGAGAAGGGTCACGATTGATCAGCGCAAAGTTCGGCGTGTCCAACGATTGCTTGACGCGCGCACTGCGGCTGACGCCGTAGACAAAGCGCTGGACCAGGTGTTGTTTGGGGAGGAAGTGATGGCGGCTTTACATGCGGTCGCTGGCAAAGGGAAAAGGGTCATCGACGTCTTTGGCAATCTTCGCTAACGTTCTCTTTGACACGAACATTTACCTGCGAGTGCTCCATTCAGAGGTCTACGAGCGCCGCCATCGAGAACGCTTTTCCCGTTTCGCTCCTCGTACGTATCTTTGCTCAGTTGTAGCGGCTGAACTCTACGCTGGAGCGCATACAGTCCAGAACATACGCCTCGTTGATCATTTGCTTGCGCCATACCTCAGGGTCGGCCGCCTGGTGTTCCCACACCATAAGGATTGGATCAACATGGGCAAGGTGGCAGCGCGTATCCTGCGCACGGCCCCCAGTTATCGGTCAAAGTTGCCGGCTTTACAAAATGACATCCTGATTGCTTTGAGCGCGAAACGGGTCGGCGCTACCATCGTGTCCGAAAACGAAGAGGATTTCATTCTTATTCAGCGATTTGTCTCGTTTTTCCTGTTTCCTCTTCTTCCTCCCGCTCGCTCGCTGTAACTGCGAGACCGTCCAGAAAACTGGGCTGACGCCTGACCAAGTCGCCAGACTGGCGTACACATCCCGCTCCCAATTGAATCCAGTCCAATATTGAACCTATCTCTTTTTTCCACTGGTGAACTAATCTTCCGTCCGGACAAAGCGATACCGAATACCAGTGTCTCCAATCATCCTGAGATATTTCTCTCCGGCCCTCGAGAAAGGATTTGGTAGCTTGAAGACACGAGCCTCAGCTGGGTCCAGTACGTTGGGAATGTAAAGAATACGGTAGTGATCCTTGTTGTCGTGCCTGAATCGTTGGGCGGTCGCAATCTCCGTGGGACCCATTTCTATAGCGCGCGGATCACCCGAGCTGGCTTTCACCTCGAAGTAGTGGGTGGTTGCTTTAAGTTTAATTTTGAAGTCATAGCCGAGTCCATCCTGCCCGATGTTTGTAGCGAGTGCCTTGTCGCGATTGCCTGATACCCAGGATTCGTCTGACACTTCTATGCCATGACGTTCTCGATAGACTTTCTTCAGCCATTCCCGCGCAAGCAACTCCCCGACCAGCCCTATCGCGTTCTTCTGGTCATCGGAAAGCTGTGTTTCAGGGATTCTTCTGTCACCGCCTCCGTCTTTACTTCCACCCGCGCCAGTTCCCCTTTTGCTCTCTTCAAGTTCTTCGAGTCCCGCAAGGCGATCTGGGCTGCTGAGCAGCTTACCAGCGTTTTCCAGTTGCGCTGTAACTGCCGCAACTAAGTCCTGATACCCGTCCGTCAGCGCGGAGAGTTCGATGCCGGCAAATTGGATCGTGCTTCGGCGCCGCTGGCGTTCGCTCTTTTCGTTCGCCACGTTCTTCTCGACGCAAGCAATATCTTCTTTGGTCAGACCCAGCATCGCCAGTTCTGTTGTGGCAGGCATTCTATCCGGCCAGCGTCCTTGAATGGCTAACCATACGGCAATGGCCCTATCGTCGAGGGGAATGAAGTCGGTCCATCCGCCATTTGTGCCAATCTCAATTAGCCGCTGCTTCAACTCCAGGCCGTTATGCCATGGGTCAGGAGAGATAGTCGCCGGTCCTTGGCGTTTGC
Organism: Deltaproteobacteria bacterium; assembly: GCA_016200595.1. Lineage (GTDB taxonomy): Bacteria > Desulfobacterota > Binatia > Bin18 > Bin18 > JACQEL01. The sequence continues at coordinate 2,886 of JACQEL010000198.1, read as the reverse complement.
GAATCCACGCTGGGACGAGAAGGCGATACCGCTCTGCAAACTCCCTCAGTGCTTGTCTGTTCTGCTCGCGGACATCCACTAGAGCAGGCGTTTCTGTTGTCGTTTCGAGCTTAGGGACACCAATGCTGCTGAGCCAAGCGTTTACCTGCTGCTCGACAAGTATTTCCGGCAACTCATCGTAGCATTCGTACCATGAAGCATCAGGGACGAGACGGGCCAGGGTCCGTAGCTCGACGTAGCGATCCAAAGGCTGCCATGCATGGAAATCGTCCAGAAACTGGGCGCGAAGGGAATCAAGAATCTTCGGACGGAGCTGCTCAATTCTCGCGTTGAACGCACGCTCGTGATCCTCACGATGGTTGATCGGTACATAGGGGTGCCCGAGTCCCCGCAAAGCTTCGTTGAAGCGGCCGAGATCCAAACCGAGCACGCTCCTAAGGCTACTCACATCTGGGTTCTGGCGCGCCAGTTCTATGAGAGCCTGAGGTTCATGACCCAGAACACCTCTTAGCGGAGCCAGCGCCTCAATTAACAAAGCTTCAGTGGCTTGGACTTCGGCAATATGCTCAAGCTTCTCATCGACATCGAGTCTTCCTGTATAACGTGCAACGGGCCGGAGCACGAAGACGATCTGCTCGACAGAACTCTGTAGGTCGCTTCGGAGGCGTTGAACATGGTCCACATCAGTATCGAGGGCTCGGGCAATCTCTTCAACAGAGGGTTGTTGAGCTTGGTCTCCGCCGACTTCACGTGCAAGCCTGAAAAATGCGTTTTCGAATGCCGGCGACAGCGCGCGTTGCTGCACCGCCTCTGCCAGCGCTTGCGCTATCTTCTGAAGGAATGTCCAGTTGACGTAACTACCGTGCTCAACCAACAAAGTCGGCGTCTCGGCATGTTCGAGAAAGATTGACCCTTTGAGAAACGGTGGAAGCCGCTGACTACATCCTCCGAATCGAACTTCAAGCTTGGAAACACACTTAAGCCTAAGCTTATTGATCGATTTACGCAGGTTGTCGAGAGTCTTCTGGGTCGGCCGGACAAAGTCTCCACCTTTGAACTTTGCTGCACAGACTAGAAAATCCGCGATCCAATCCCCAACCACTTCACATGCTGTGGGAAGGTTAGACTGCGGCTTGAAGATCTCATCGTCCACAACCACATCGACCTCAATTTCTGAAAGTCGCCGGAACACTTTCGGATAGAGAGCGGACAGAACTTTCCACGTTCTCTCTCGCTCCTTTATATCGAAGTCGAAAACGGCAATCTCGAGACCGCGCACTAGGTGTTCCTTCAAGCGGTCTTCAATATCGAGATAATAGGCTTCCCGAAGGTTATTTGTGCTTGTTTCCTCGCCGATTGCGATCCCAGTGATATCCCGTCCCTTCGACACCGGGACGGCCGGGAGAGCAGGAATCTGGTCTTCACCGAGGCCGGCAATCATCCAATTCCAAGCAGTGCAAAAATGCTCTCGAAAACCGTTGGAGTCCCGATCAGATAACTCGCCCTTCAATGCCAATTCAGAAAGAAACGCGGCAGCTTGAGATGAATCACGCGGGTCATTCAATACACCGAGCCTGAGCCTCCTCCGCAGCGTCTCTAAAGTCCGTGCGTCTCTGTCGATAATGACGACGCATGACGATTCGACTAATTCAACGAACCGTGGAACCATATCTCCCGAATCGCGTTTGTAGAACCATGCTTCATGTGGTCGCACGAAACGCGGTTCCCCTTCCAGACCGCTTGACCGGAATCCATGCCGCTGCCCCCAGAAAAGCTTCAAGAGGAGTTGGCCAAGTTTGCCGATTCGTTTGATTCTCAGGTCGTCCCGGCCTGAAGATGCGTAATGTCCAGTGAGAATCATTCAGGTTCGGAATCATACGAAGTAACTGGCGGGCAAACTGTATCTTCGCCTCTGTCGAGAGTACTGCATGTTCCTCCTGGCCTGGAATCGCCCACACAGGGGTGTTGCAGCGATAATCGGTATTGGGGTTCGGAATGTTTGTAGCTCCGGGACCGAGCCGTTGTCGCCAAAGCCTCTTGGTGTTTTCCTCGAGATTTGCGGCATGCTCGATTCGATCAGCCAGGAAGGCTCCTTGGACAAGGTCTGTCACCTCACCGAGTGACCACGGTCGCAAGTAGTCAACTACTCCGGCCGCCACAAGGAAAGCTCGCCAGCCGTTTTCCTCCCCGAAGCGGATTGGCCAATTGTCGAAACTCGGGATCAATCTTTGAGAAGCATGCATTAAAGCCGGAGAATCCGGAGCTGCACGGCGCAGAAGTCGCTCAAGTTCTGTTCCCTGCAAATCCTTCCACCCATCTCCAAACATTGCATCCGTCGCAGGAATCCAACCACTTTGCGCAGGGACCCTGAATCGCGCAGCGGCGACCTCGGAGTCAGACAGCGCCCGACCCGAGGACCACACTCGGAATGCCCATTCGAGCGCGTCAAGTCGAGCCTTTTGGCCTGTGCGGTCGTCACGCGTCACCTCGCCAAGCGTTCGGAGTATATCCTCCTTTCGGTAGTCCAGGACAAAATGCGGTTCAAGAAATAACCTCGCTTTTGTCTTTCTTCGATTTGCATCATTCCAGAGAAGCTTCGGATGCAAGAATGCAAAACTATCTCTCAGAGTCTCTGGTAAATCCTGCACCGGGATTGGTGTTGTGTCGACCTCTGCTTCCCCTGAGTCCTGACCGACAACTGGTGAAAAATAGATATCTGCTTGGCGGCCCTTTCGTCTGTCGGTTGGAGTGTCGTCTGCAGCTAGAAGTTGATTGGTAGAACCGAGGAGGATTTTTTTCCCACGCAGGGGTAGTGGTTCAGCTTGGAAAATGGTTGCCAGATCTTCGTAGAAAGATGCCCACTGTTCTGGCGTGGCGCTCGTTACG
>JACQEL010000197.1 GCA_016200595.1 Deltaproteobacteria bacterium | reverse complement strand
GTATCGGTTGAAAGGCGAGCTGACGCTGCAAAAGTTTCAAGTTTCAGGTTCCAAGTTTCAAGAATCTCGTAGGGTGGGCATTGCCCACCAAGATGTGCGTATCGCCGAGGCAGGAACGGTGGGCACCGCCCACCCTACAGGAGAGGGCGAAGCCGAAGCGTATTTTCTGAAAGCCGTCGAGATCGCCCGCAAGCAGCAAGCAAAGTCGCTAGAGCTGCGGGCGGTGATGAGCTTGAGCCGGCTGTGGCAGCAGCAAGGAAATAAGGCCGAAGCGCGGCAGATGCTGGCGGAGATCTATGACTGGTTCACCGAAGGATTTGATACGAAGGACCTGCAAGAAGCGAAGGCGCTGCGGGAGGAACTCACCTGAACGGGGAGAATACCAGGGATTTGGAGTCTACGGACACGGGCGCTCAAAAATGCTATACACAACCTCGGTCATAAGCGTGAATGGAAGAGGAACAGGCGCCAATGTTTGATCGCATTACTTTTTCGCCGCAAATCATGGGTGGGCGTGCCTGCGTCCGGGGAATGCGCATTCCGGTCTCGGTGATTGTGGGCCAGATTGCCTACGGAGCAACGGTTGAGGACGTACTTGCTGAGCATCCCGACCTCGAACGCGAAGACATTCAACAAGCTCTGACCTATACTGCCTGGCTAGCCCATGAAGAAGTGCATCCTGGGTAAACCTGATGCGCTTCCTGGCAGATATGGGGGTCTCGTGGCGTGTGGTCGAGTGGCTTAGAGACAACGGCCACGAGGCCACCCACCTTCGAGACCAACACCTCCATCGCCTGCCCAATGGTGGTATCTTCACCAAAGCCGCGGATGAATGCCGCGTTATTCTGACCTGGGACTTGGACTTTACTGAAATCGTGGCCTTGTCCGGGACACGTGTTGTCAGCGCGGTTGTCTTCCGCCTGATAAATACACGCAGCGAGAACGTGATTCGCCGCCTGGTACGGGTGCTCGCGGAGTCGGCCCGGGACCTTGAGGAGGGGGCAATTATCTCTGTAGAAGAAAGCCGCCATAGAGTGCGGCTCTTGCCCCTTGGTCGAGAAAAGTAAGCCAATGCCCATCCCCTATCGCGATGCCGATGACCTCGACGAGCTGGGGACGGCCGGGTATCTCAAGATCGAACCCGTTGCCGACGGCTCAGGATATCTCGGCGCGTTATTCTTGCTCAATGCGCGGGGTGAACCGCTCGAGTTTACCTATAATCGGATCGACACTCCCCAGACCTTTTTGTGGCGACAGGACGACCTGCGGCGACATGCGACCAGGAAACTGACGGCCTCGCTCTTCTCGCTGTGCCCCAGAACGCCGAGACTGCTGTTGTGCTTAGCCAAAGAGGTTGGCAGCGAACTCTTTAGCCAGGATATTCAGGTCTCTCTTCCAGTCTGTCGTATCGCGCCAGCGGTTGAGGCTGCGTCTCATTCTAGCCAAGAAACCCAAGATACCCTCCACGCCGCCGACCCCGTGCAGGTGTTTTGGTTTCCTGGCAAGCCAGCCGAAGACTCCAGCGAACTGCGCCTCCTACAGCTGCTCGCCTCCCGTGGCTTACTCCTGGAGCCGTTCGAGCGTACCTCCGTTGGGCTGCGCGAGGTGTATCGCGCTAAAGACGGCAAGGCATCATGAATGTGGCCAGCGCCTGGTGGAAAGAACGCCGAGAAAAGGGTGCGTCGCGTGCCCGGTGGTTGGGAGTCTTTCGTCGGCAGGTGCGTCTTCACGACCGTTCAGCACAGAGGCTGATTGTTCCTACGGTCAACGTCTCGACCCCGCAACACCTGTCGCTGTGGAATACTCATTCCGTCCCAGCGCCGCAACAGCTTAGCAGTGCCATACCCATAGCGCCGGCGAAGAACCTCACGATAAACCTGGTCCCGTCAGCAAACACAGAAAACGGGAGTGTCAACCTCGCGGGCGTTTTGCTCAACCAGGAACCGACTCCTCGGCTCACTCTCCAACGACCCTCAGCCACCGATCAATCCTTTCGGGGTACGATGCGGCCGATGGAGGTCATTCAGCTCCCGCTGTGGAAACGGCTCGCTTATCTCCTACAACCTCCTGCAGATCTACTACTTACCGAGAGTGGCCCCCTGGAGTGGCCTGGGACTTTATTCGAATACCAACTCGCAGGGATTCACGCACTCATATCACACGAAGCGCTGTTGTTGGCGGATGACATGGGGTTAGGCAAGACCATCCAGACCATCGCCGCGCTCCGTCTCTTAGTCCTGCAACGTCGCGTCGAGTCCGCCCTGCTGATCGTGCGTGCCGGGCTTATGGACCAATGGCGCAAAGAGCTACAACGCTGGGCGCCGGAGTTGCGCATCTCAACGATCCGCGGGCCCGCAGCCGAACGAGCGTGGCAATGGTCGACAGCGGCACACATCTACCTAATCAGTTATGAAACCTTCCGCGCGGACTTTACCGACAACCTGCACTCGCCGCCGCGCCGCCGCGTATGGGACCTCGTGATCCTCGATGAAGCACAAGCGATCAAGAACCGCGAGGCCGAGGTCAGCAGCAAATGCAAGCGACTCGCTCGCCGTCGCGCCTGGGCGTTGACGGGAACTCCGTTGGAAAACAGTGAAGAGGAATTAGCCTCTCTTCTGGAATTTGTCACGCCGTTCGACGAGGGTGAAAGGTTGCGACGGCTCGTGCCGGGGCCAGCGCTGCGCGAGCGTCAGGCTCAGGTGCAGCTTCGCCGTAAGAAGTCGGAAGTTCTGCCACAGCTGCCTCCTAAGATCGTCAGCCGCCTCGCGCTCAAACTGGAGGGAACCCAGCGCGAAAATTACGAGCGCGCAGAAAGAGAAGGCGTCATCCATTTGCGCGAGAGGGGGGAAGCGGTGCGCGTTGAAAACGTGCTGGAGCTAATCACGCGCTTGAAGCAGATGTGCAATTTCTGTCCCATGACCGGACACTCGGCGAAACTGGCGGATATCCGCGAACGCTTGCGCACGCTGGTCTCGGAAGAGCACCGCGCGCTCATCTTCTCGCAGTTCGCTGACGACCGGTACGGGGGCCGCGCCATTGCCGCGGCGCTCGCCCCTTTTCAGCCGTTGCTGTACACCGGGGACTTATCCTCGGCGCAAAAAGACGCGGTGCTCAGAGCCTTCAAAGTGAACCCTGCTCACAAGGTGCTGGTGCTCTCGTTGCGCGCCGGTGGGCAGGGTCTGAATTTGCAGGAAGCTTCCTACGTGTTTCACTTCGACCGCTGGTGGAACCCTGCTATCGGACACCAGGCCGAAGACCGCAGTCACCGCTTCG
>JACQEL010000167.1 GCA_016200595.1 Deltaproteobacteria bacterium | reverse complement strand
AAACGAGCCGACGGCAATCATTTCTACGTCGCTCTGTGCCCGCTCATCGAGCTGGACCTTAGGGAGAGTATGTGCCCTTTCTAAAAGTGCAGTACGTCGGTCTCCAGTCACCAAGCGATTGACCAGACGGCCACCATGAGGGGCGATAGTGCTGATGCCATCGTGCGAGAGAAAGCCGAGTTCTTGCAGACGGGTAAGAATCTTATTGACGCTCTCTTCCACAGTCTCGCGGTCGGTTTCCACTACGATCTCAGGATTGAGCGGTTCTTCGTAGGGATCAGACACCCCAGTAAATTCCTTGATCTCGCCAGCCAGGGCTTTTTTGTAGAGTCCTTTCACATCACGATCGATCAAGGCCTCGAGCGGACACTTGGCGTACACCTCAACGAAATCCCCAATGCGGCCACGTATCTCGTCACGGATAGCTCGGTACGGAGAGATGGCAGCGGTGATGACCAGCGCCCCGTTGCGCGTCAACAGTTGCGCGACATAACCGATACGACGAATGTTGGTGTCACGATCTTCCTTGCTAAAGCCCAGGCCTTTGCTGAGATTGGTGCGTACCTCATCCCCATCGAGAACCTCAACTCGCTTGCCTATGGCCTTGAGTCGAGGGGTAAGTGCTTCGGTGAGCGTGGATTTTCCCGCTCCTGACATGCCAGTAAACCAGAGGGTCAACCCCTTATCCATTCTGCTACAACTCCCTTTCAGAGATATGGGGGTGGATTGTACACTCCTATAAGAGCGTGAACAACCCCCAGTCGGTTCTCGATCAGGAAGAGGTACCGAAAGGGACACGCAGTAGCGAGGCGCGTCCGGGGATTGTACACTCCTATAAGAGCGTGAACAACCCCCAGTCGGTTCTCGATCAGGAAGAGTTACCGAAAGGGACACGCCATAGCGAGGCGCGTCCGGGATCGATGACGGTCTTCATTCGCCTAGAGCGATTGCCTTGAACCGCTTCCCCTGTCACGGAGGAAGCCCCAACGGGGTTCGACGGGCAAACGAATGGATTGACAACGCAAGCGCAGTTTCAAAGTGACGGGGAAGTTTTCGCAGAGCAGGAAAAAATAACGGACGGCCTGGGTCCAGTGTACAATGCCCAGTCGTGCGGCGAGTGCCATCAAAATCCCGTCTCTGGCAGCTCTAGTCAAATAACAGAGCTACGGGCCGGGCGGTTCGCTGGGCAACTCTTTAACGAGCAAATTGGCGGGTCACTCGTCCATTCGCGGGCGATTGACGCCGCAATCCAGGAGCAAGTGTTGAGAAGCAGTAACGTACGCAGCTTCAGGACCTCACTCAGCGCTCTGGGTGACGGCTTCGTCGAAAGCATCGCCGATCAGACCCTCATCGCTATCGCCGGGAACCAGCCGTCGGCCATGCGCGGTGAAATCTTGCAGGTTGCGGTCCTGGAAGCCGGGGGCGCACTGCGAGTAGGCCGTTTCGGCTGGAAAAATCAACACGCCAGTTTGCTCTCGTTTTCGGCGGATGCCTACCTCAATGAGATGGGCATCACGAGTCCGTTGCAGCCAACCGAGAATACCTCGAACGGGCAGTCAGTCGCGGCTTTCGATCTGGTCCCGGACCCGGAGGACAATGGAGAAGACCTCGACATTTTCGCTCGCTTTATGCGGGCAACCAAAGCCCCACCGCGAGATGAGGCACTAGCCGCGACACCCGATGCGCAGGGTGGCTCGCAAATTTTTAATCAACTCGGGTGTGTGGTCTGCCATGTGCGCAATATCACGACAGCGTCACCGGGTACGCTGATCAATGGTGGAGCCTTCTCCGTTCCAGCGGAGCTGGGGAATAAGGTCATCCATCCGTTTAGTGACTTCCTCCTTCATGATATCGGCACTGGTGACGGAATCGTGCAAAATGGCGGCCCCTCAACCAGGAACGAGATGCGCACGGCTCCCTTATGGGGACTACGGACGCGGAACCGCTTGATGCACGACGGTCTGTCACTGACCAGTGAAGAAGCCATACTCCGACATCAAGGGCAGGCAAGTCAGGTCATCAATAGGTACCAAGGGTTGAGTCTGGCGCAAAAGCGGCAATTGATAGAGTTTTTGAGTTCACTCTGAGCCCTACATGGAAACGTCAAGTCGCCTCCAGATGAACGGTTCTTGGCTCATGGACAATAAGTCAAGACCTGACCCCTTATCGCGTGCACGGTTTTGTGAACGTGTACACGAGGTCCCCTTGGGCATCTTCCTTCAGATGCTCTAGTGCCACGGCCCCTCGCGCCGTGTACCGAATCAGGCGTTCCAACTGGTCTCGTCGATGCGCTGGCACCTGGGAATTGGCGTGCAGCGAAAGCCCGTTGACACTGGTACAGCGGGGGCCCGTGAGTGCGGGGAGTTCCCCTTCATGCCCAAAGGCTGGCGGAGCGCTACTTGACGCTCCGCCTGTTTACGCCTACCTAGCGAACTGTAGCAAAAGTTTTCGGACAAATGCGGAACAGGGTGCCGTTTTGGGAGGGAGGAGAAATGACGAACATAACGCGTAGGTCTTTTCTTGCTGCCGGCGTTGCCAGCGTCCTTAGTGGACTCTCTGCCACGAAAGGGTTCGGCGGGATCAAATCTAACCAAAGGCGATACATCCGCTATAATGTCAACAGTCCGCAAGGCCAAATGATGCTCGACAAATTCGCGAAGGCTGTCGAGATAATGAGAGGGACACCGCCGGACTTCAAGGATCCTACATATCCGGACTACGATCCCCATTCGTGGACGTTCCAATGGTTTACTCACTGGACCAATAAGTACCAAGCCTTCCAGTACCAAAAATCAACTGATTATAAGGCGGAGCTAATAGATGCCTTCCCCCCAGGGGCACCAAAAGCACCTGCGCAGGCCATGTGGAATAGTTGCCAGGCCCACGGAATCAATCCGGACAATCCTGAGCAGTTTCAAGAATGGTTCTTCCCGCCGTGGCATCGCCTGTACCTCTACCATTTCGAGCAGATCGTGCGAAACGTACTGAACGACAGCAGTTTTTCGCTTCCCTATTGGGACGCCGTGGCTGATCCCACGCTCCCTGCCGCATTCCGCGACTCAAGCAGCGCGCTGTATGACGAGCGCTACACAACCACGAATGCGGGTGTTCGGCTAGATAACGCCGTCTTAAGCCCCAATTGGCTCAGTGTGAACTGTCTCAACGAACTCTTTTATATTGACTCACCGACCGGTAGCTTCGGATTCTGCACCCAGGTGGACATCAACCCACATTTCACTGTTCATGTCGCGCTCGGGGGTGACATGAGCAACGGGTTCAACACTGCTGCCAACGACCCGATCTTCTGGCCTCACCACGCCAACATTGACCGCCTGTGGGAAAGCTGGAACCGGCTCGGCGGCCATAATCCAAAAGATCCCAAATGGCTCGACCGCGCGTTCACATTCGCGGACGCAAACGGCAACTTGGTGCAAGTTCCGGTCAGTGCGGCCACCCGCGTCTCTCAGCTCGGCTACTCGTACGACAATTATGCCGTCCCGCCGAAGCTGGTCAAGTTTTCGCAGCAGGAACTGGAGAAAGCGCGGGCGATGCCCCAGGTGACGGCGGCATTAGGCCCGGGCGGAGTGACCCTTGGGGCAGGCGCAGCAGTGGTTCCGCTGACGCCGGTCGCTGCTATGGCCGAGCCGACGGCAATGCCTCTCGCGCGTCGGGTTCAATCGTTGGCGCCCGGACGGCAGCTCTATCTCATTCTCAAGGAATTGCAGGCGAAGGCCAATCCGAACGTCTTGCACGGTCTCTACTTTGATCTGCCTCAAGGCGCGACACCCTCCGGAGCGAACGATCCTCATTTTGTCGGGGGGCTGACTTTCAGCGAGGCGATCGGCACGGACCACACACTCCATGACCATGTGCATGGATCGACGTTCGCGTTCAACATCACCGAGACCTTGCAGAAACTGAACGCCAACAAGATGCTGGGCGCGACGGCGAACGCAATCACGATCGTTCCGACTGGAACGCCCGCTGCACACGCGGAGCCGATAATCGGGCAAATCGCGGTGATCGAACTCTGACCGAGGAGAGGCCTCGCCAAGATTTGTCAGCCGGCCGCCGGACCAGCATAGCTCCAGCTGCCGCCCCCGGTCCTGTATCACTCAGTGTATCGTCACGTAGCGAAGCCATGTACCTGAGGAACTGGATGCGGCAATTCCGCACGTCCGGGTCTGTGGGGGGCCTGAGTGAGCAACCACCCAGGTCTACCCGGCCATTATTACTCTGCAGTCATCTTCGCAGAGGAAGAGTCAAGATACCAACCGCCCACATAGTTTGCATCGCGGGTCTTTCGGTAGGACTTGTTCGGAGAATTGCCAAGCCGGAAACTGGCAGAGTAGTATTTATCCAGAGAGGAATGAGCGAAGTAGCGTGCGCTGTGCGCACGACAGATTTGTTCATGACGAGAGCGTGAACAACCCCTGGCAGGGCTTCTCGATGAAGTGCCGTTCAGGAGACCAGACGAAGTTCAGCGGGATGTCGCAGCTTGACCCCAAGCACGCGCACGACCTCATTCACGCGCTCAAGGCTGGCTGACTGATATTCGGTCGCTTCGTAGCGTTGGATCTGTTGCGGCTTGCGTCCGAGCTTGGCCGCCAAGTCTTCCTGGCTGAGGCCAGCCGCAATGCGTGCCTGAATCAACGTCTTGGGCAGCTCTTCCAAGGACTCCAGCGCCACAACTTTGCGCTTACCGGACCGCAGCGTCTCATACTCAGCCAACTCGTGTTGCAAATCCCCGAGCTGGCTCTTAAGGGCATCGATCTGCGCCTTATGCAGCACAGGATGGACTCCGCGCTTTGGCGTCGTCGTCAGCTTTTGCAGCGCTTGCGCAAACTTTTCCGCGTGCGCTTTGGTAATACGGTATTGCCGCTCATTCTTAATCATGGCCGCCATCTCCTCAGGTCCAAGGCGAGGATGCCTTTGCGGACACCTGTCTCTTTGTCCGTTTGAAAGAACTCCAGAAACGTCTTGCCAGTGAGTCCTTCGGGCAGATCTGCGGGGAAGAACTCGCCTCGAAAGCGCGCCTTCTGCGCGGCGCGTGCATGCGCGAAGTCCAAAAACACCGGATCAAGCTTGTTAGGGTCAACGTGCTCGATCGCCCAACAGGCATCAAAGTCCCCTGGCTGCGGTTTCGTCGTCACGAAACTACCGTCGATATACACACTCTGACACCCCGCCCGCTTCAAGAGCACGAGGGCGTGCCTCAATCCGGCCAGGAGCTGCACCCGCCTGGGAGTGAATCCAAACCCCGACTTGAGATCCTTCCAGGTGACCCAATAGATCTGAACCGTGTATACACCCCATATGGAATTGTATGCAATAATGATTCGCCTTTAGTTTTGGCAAATAGTAGCGAGTTGGGTTCAACATGGCTTCTGAAAGTGTGGATATAGTGGGATACAATCGTGCGCAGGAGATTGAGCAGTTCTCGTGCGCGAATATACAAAGCTACATCGTAGCGCGTGATCGTGGCGGCACGTACTGGTGGCGGTCCATCGAAAGCCTGTCCGGACAAGTTGCTCAAGAATATCAGGGGCGGGTTCTTTACGAGCTGATCCAAAACGCTTCTGACGCACATAAACGTGCTGGCTCCACCGCGGCCGTTCTGATTCGGTTCGATCGATCGGAAGGACGGCATGGCACGTTGTACGTGATAAACGGGGGATGCCCTTTCACCCGGGCCGACTTCGAAGCGGTCAATTCTATAGCGCAGAGCAGCAAGCCTCCTGGAGAAGGCATCGGCAATAAAGGACTCGGCTTTCGAAGCTACCTCACGATTTGCGATTGGCCGGAAATCTACTCTGCCGATCCAGAACCGCTGAGGCGAAACGGGTTGAATGGCTACTCCTTCGGTTTCGCTCGAGATGATGACCTTGTCCGTCTTTGCGATGGCGATTCGGAGCTCGCCTCTGCAATTAGACAGGGGTTTCCTCGCATGCTTCTGCCTACACCCCGTTTTCCCGTACCGGAGGCTGTTTGTCGGTTAGCCGGTGAGGGGACAGCAACGGTCGTCCGTCTCCCCTTGCGCAGCCAGGAGGCCACTTCGGCCGTTGAGGCGCAGATCCAGGCTCTACAATCGACTGATGCCCCGTTACTTCTCTTCTTGGACTGGGTGAAGCAGCTCACAGTAGAGATCATTCGAGATGGCGCTGTTGAACTACAAGCCAAGTTGACGCGGGAAGCTAAACCGCTCGATATGGTATCTGCTCGCGGACTGACATTTGAGATCGTGGATCTACGGAAGCAGGGGCAATTACTGCTCGTTAGCAAAGCAGTTTCTGTTAGCGATCTGCGAGAACAGATAGAGGCAAGCATTGCGATGGGGAGTATGAACGAGCGCTGGCGTGAGTGGAATGAAGATTCTCGTATTTCCGTCGCTTGCCACCTCGATGGGGACATTGAGAAAAGCCGGCTATACACTTTTCTCCCGATGAGGGAAGAGGCTCCGTTCGCGGGATATCTGAATGCTCCGTTTTTTACCGATCTCGGCCGCCTCGGCCTAGACCTCCAGATTCCCTTTAATAGATTTCTTATAGAGACTACAGCTGATTTGTGTGCTGCAGGGGCGCTCGATCTCACCACAAGCAAGTTAGATTTTGCTGGACGCTGTGCGATCGATTTGGTCACCTGGAACTCTGCCCAACATGACGAGATCGAGCAGGCTTTCAATCGTATCGGCGTACCACTGCTAGATGCAGATGTTATTCCGGCTCGTGGCCCGGAAGCGAAAACATGGGCTGCCATCCGCAGCGCGCGCCGCTGGAATCGTCAATTCGGCTGTGTCGATGCCGAACGTCTTGTACACGCCGCCGGTGCTCTTCTCGTTCCGCCGGATCTTGGCGAACGGCGGATTGAACGTCTTCATAGGTTTCTGCAGAACTGGCGCGCCGACGGCTTGGACCCCGATTGGGTCGAGAAAGCAAACTGGTTTGAGCGGGCGGCAGTAGATCTCTCTAAGGAACAAGCGTCCATCATCCTATGGGAAAAATATTATGACGATCTCGCCTCAGAGTTTACCAGAAATCCAAATGTTCTTGTCGGTCGTCTGATCATTCTTGAGAAGGATGGCACCTGCGTACAGGCAGGCATGCCTATCTCAAGTGACTCGATTGGGCAAAGAATATCCGTATTCTTTGCACCTACTACGGAAGATGAGGACGACGAGGTAGATGAAGAAGAAATTGCACGAATAAGCGACCTCTCAATACCACCATCGGCACTGAACGACAGGGTCCGGTTCATGCATCCGGGACTGACCTGGAATCAGCGCGAGGGACGAACCATTTCAAAACTGCAACGTCGCCGTTTTCTGGAGGACGCCCGCCTTGTCCGTGTCTTCCGCCGACGCGAGGTTCTCGAAATTCTTGGTGCAGCTCTTGCTGAGTCCACGGACGGAACGTTCCATCAGGAAGGAATACGTTGGGCCTACGACCTCTACCGAACGAGTCGGAGCAATAGCAAACTCCGCCTACGCGAGATTCCTTTTCGACTACCCTGCCGAGGCGGTTTCCAGCTTGCGTCACTTGCCCTCTTCTCATCTGCATGGGGAACGCCGGATGCGGGCGAACTTGAAGCGTTCCTAGATGACGCGGCACTGTACTCAGATGATTTTGCGAGATGTCGCGACAATATGTTGCTCTCCCCTGGGCAATGGCCTTTCGACATCTCGGATATCCCTTCTTTCCGAGAGTTTCTCTATGCTACAGGTGTTCGAGACGGACTCTGGCCGGAGGTCATACATCAGGGACCAGTACGGATGCTGGGCGGGCAATTTCACGATGGCTCATTCCGTCGATCTCTCAAGCTGACTAAGACAGACTCGGAGCTGTGGTGGACTACAATTGAGGAAACAGCAAAGCGACCGGCGAACTCGGCTGCCCAATGCATATTAGATGGGCCGATTGTCAGGTTGCCTGGCCAGACCGACTATACACGCCTTCCAGAATCGGCCCGGAGAACGTTCGCGGCACTGATAGGGAGGGGGCTAGGCCGGTGGAAAGATACCAATTTCGAAGTTACCGTTCGCCGTGTCTATGGTGGCGAAATGCCTGTGTCCTGGCCAAACCTCCTGAGTGTCTTTCTAAAACGGACTCCATGGGTGCCTGTCACTCGCGTTGGGGATCGCAATGTCGTCGACTTTGTAACTCCGTCTGAGGCATGGCATTGTTCGTTACGAAGTGCCGACTTGCCGACTTTCTCTCCGTATATTCATCATTCTATTCGAGTGATACTGGAGGACAGCAATGCTGCCCTCCAGCACTTCCGTCGACTGGGTGGACATGATTGGTTGCACTCGGACGATGCACCCGCATTAATTCGGCATCTCACAACCCTATGTCGTGATCCTGGAATACAAGATGGTCACCGAGCTGACTTTTTGGCTGCATACGAGGAAGCCTGGCGGAAATGCCTCTCTCCGGAAATCCGCTCACCTTTTTCTCCTAGCAATGGTCCGCCCCAGGTAGTGGCACAAATTCGAGACCACCTCGTCGTTGTCCCAGATTTGTCAGATGTAGAGAGTCCCCTCTACGTCGATACTGGAGTTGACCCAATGCGCGCGATGGTGATCGGAGCCTTAGATAGGCCAGTCCTTCACATTAGCCCCGAGCGGTTCGAAGATCAACAAGTCACTGAACAACGAGAGATAAAGCTGGCTAAACTGCTAGCTGACATTCTTCCAATGGAAGTCCAGCGGCTTTCGGCAGTGGCCGCTGAGGTTGTGGCTGATGGCGCAATCATTCATGCAGGTACCGGGATTGGTCGTCGCCTAATCGAGTCGGATACTGAGGGATTAGTTGCAGTCGTTATATTGCTGCTTGCGCTCGATTGGTCAGGAGGCACGCGCTCGCGGCGGCTGGGTGAGGCGGAAACAACACTACGCCGGATTAGGTTACTAGTCGCGGATCAAGTCGCCATTCGCATCGATGGTCAAGATATTGAATTGCCGCCCGCACTTGGTGGCGTGCTCACGATTGACCACACAGAATTGCCTGTGATCATTGTCCGCCGCCAAAGCGACGAGTCAATGGCCAATATAGTGCCAAGGTTAGCATATCCTCTCGCCGCGATGCTCAAGGCCAAGGCCCATGCTGACGCTCTAGCTTGGGTCCTTTCTCAGGTATCGGCCGTCACGCTCGAGCAAGGCCTTACGGGGCATACCAACTCTGAGTTGGCAGCGCTTTTTCGGGCATCTCCGACCCGCATCCGTGAGATTGCCAAAGCCTTTCATAGTCGCCGTCGACATCTTATTTATCTACTGCGTCCCGTTTTAGTCTATTGGGGACTGACTCGGGCAAGCGAAGTTCTAGCCGTGATTGACGAGGATGCAGCGAACGATCTTTCCGGAGTTCTTCAACCATTCGCCAAGGACCTGCTCCGACCGATTGACGAGTTGCTCGATGCATGCCGGCATGCAGATAGTCCCTGGCACCTTCGCGACCTCCTGGCTCTCGACTTCGCGGCCTTCAACAAGGCGCTTATAGCGTTAGCCTTCATGACGTGGGGCGTCGCCACCACGGATGAAAAAGGAGAAGTTGAAGGGTAAGCTCTCGTCGGTCCCGCGGACCAGAGGTCGAGTCGCCTTGGTGCCGCGAGCCCGT
>JACQEL010000166.1 GCA_016200595.1 Deltaproteobacteria bacterium | reverse complement strand
TGTGGCGTGTAGAACTTCATCCAGGTGTCCTCCGGTAGAGTGGATTGTTGGGAGACAGCCATCCTACCGCTGCAACTCGCAGCCAAGGAGGCCTGGATGAGTATCAACCGCCTCCAGTCCGACCGCAGCCCGCGTGCGGTTCCGGGTGAACGTGAGAGGATACGGTTGGGCCGCGGCGGCTGAGGCAGACCGTTAGGTTTCCCAGGAGCACCGTGACAGTGAACCCCTTGCAGAGGCTAGTTATTGTAGCTACAACAACCAGGTGCGAATCACGTTTGACCCGGCCAAGCGTGACCGGACCCTGACCGAGCGAGGACTGGACTTCGCAGACGCTGACTTGGTCTTTGCTGGCGTCACCGTGGAGATGGAAGACACCCGGAAGAACTACGGCGAGCCGCGCATCATCTGTTACGGTCTCTTAGCAGGCCGGATGGTGGCTGTGGGCTACACACCACGTGGCGCAAGTCGCCACGTCTTCAGCATGAGGAAAGCCAATGAACGCGAACAAAGGCGTATCGCGCCGCTCCTTAAGATCTGACCTCGCTCGTGTCGATGCTCATAAGGTGCAGCCCGAGGAGTACGAAGAGCTTCCCGAACTCACCGACGACATGCTCGCTCGTGCGAAGGTGAACAAAGGAGGCAGACCCCTTTCACGCAATCCGCGCAAGCTGATCTCGTTGCGCCTACCGGCGGATGTGATTGAGCGTTGGAAGGCCACTGGCCCTGGGTGGCAAACGCGGATGGCTGAACGACTCAGGAAAGTGGGGTAAGGAACCCTAACCCTGCCCTGCAGCGGACGCGGCCCCTGTGACGGTTCCTGCTAAACCCGAATGGACACATTTGGGGGCCTTGCCGCTGAGGGCGAGCGTTAGGCGAATAGCCAACGGAGGTGCACGACCATGAGCCAGCATTCATCCCCGCGATTAGCGCGCGCGGCGAAGACGGGCGCGTACATCGGCGCAGCCGCATATCTCGTTACTCACATCATACCATTGATCGGGTACAAAAACGTCCTTGACTGGATGCATTTATCTGTGATGGCTGCCCTAAATATCACCCCGAACAAGATCGCAGGTTCTCCTGAGAACATCATGGGTGCGGCGATATACGTTCTTGGCTGGGGGGTGTTTGCAGCCCTTGGCGCGGCTGTTGGCGCACTGGTCGGAAGTCGCACCTCAGCAAGCCCGACAGAAATTGAATCTTCAGCTCTGGGTCTGGATCTGGTAACCTGGGATCAATTTATCCCCTCGGCGATGGCGCAAGGATGCGCGCGATCTGAGGTGCCTATTTCAAAGATTCCGGACATCTTCGACCAGATCTCTGCTACGCGGAAAGCCAAAGGGCTCAAGGGTTCACAGATCACAGCTTTACTCCGCCACAGTCTCCTTGGCGTGTGTCCCCAGTGTGGCTCGTCATCGGCGGCGGCTGGTCTTCAGATCATCTGGACGAATAGGAACGTAGGGGGCAATGTCACGTTGACCGGGAACACGGGCGGCACCGAGCGTTGGTTTCGCGGTCTGTGTCGGAACTATTCGTGTTCGTCTAAGGACATCATGCTCTTCTGGTGCCCCGACAAAGACCAGAAGTCAAAGTCGTACCTCAAGGGAGCTGGGATTGAACTCGACGACACTGCGAGTGTCCAGCGGGCTCGGATTCATGCCTCGTTCGCGTAGAGCGACCAGGCGGTGACCGCCCAGTCCAGGTTGATAAGTATGGAACTGAGAACAGTCGCGCTGAAACATCCGGGAGAACAATGCTCTTGCCATTTGGGTATACGAGAAATTGGGGTTTCAACGATACTGTGGTTACATTGAACCGGTTGCGATGAAGCGGACATGAAGTGAGATGCGGCCTAACCACCGCTACCAGCCTGACCGCGGCCCGCGAGCGGTTCCGGATGAACGTGGACGGCCACAGTAGGGCCGCGGCGGCTGAGGCGGAAGCGTTGGGCCGCCACACTTGGCAGACAGTCATTGCTTAATGAGGACGGAGAAAGGCCATGACTCCAGGCGACGCATTCCATGTTGCTCTAAAGTGCAACTACAACGATGGGGGAAGCAGTGCTGGATTTCTTGGCTTTGAAGGCACGTGTTCGCGCGAGAACATCATTCATAACGTCCGCGCTGGCCGACCTTGGTGTTCTCATGACGAATGTCCATGTAGGGAGATAGTCTCTGGATTCGTGGAGAACCGAGGCGTTCGTTGAGATTTCCCAGTGATTCTCTCCTGCATTACTGGGACTTTAAGCCCGGTACCGTCGCTTGGGGGTCACCTCTCTATCGGTACGTCGAGACCGAAGAGATAGCAGCTGTTCTATATGCCCTGAAGACACTCTTGCGTTCACCGCAGGAGCGAAGGGTCGTTACCGACATGATCGATTCACTCGCTTTGCCCGCAACCTTTGACCCCCGCCCACACCGCGCATCTCACGTGCAGCAGTCGCAACAGCGTGAGGCCCTTCGACGCAAATACGGGCCGGGAGGAGAGGGGCCAGAACATCGCGCCTTGAAGAAATACATCTTTGAGCACCCGGAAGTTCTGGGTCTGCGGCCGGTCTACAAACAAATGGAGTACCCGTTCGACTCCGGCGATCGGGTAGACGTATATTTTCGTACCGTTGACGGCACAATCATCGTCGTCGAGATCGAAATCGAAGGACAAGACGCTACTCGAGTCGGAACGCTACAGGCGATAAAGTACCGCGCCCTCGCAGCCGCCGAGGCTGGGCATCGTCTATTAAGTGAAAAGACTCAAGCTTTGCTTGTCGCTTATTCGATTCCCTTAAGCGTCGCCGCTTTCGCGAAGCAGTATGAAATCCAATGCCATCAGATTCGACCCGCGCATTAGGCGGCGGTTTAGGGGGCAGCCCAACCATCCGCTGCACCTTACAGCGGGGACGTAGGATGAGTGAAAAAACGAGCGGTCGCGCTCCCCCGCTGAAGGTGAGCGCCCGCGTTAGCCCGCAAACAAATACCATGTTACCAACGATGTGAGTCAGCAGCACTTGAGATTGGGAGACGTTATGGAACGCAAGCTCACGGCCATTCTCAGTGCGGATGTGAAAGGCTACAGCCGTCTCATGGGCGACGACGAAGAAGCTACCATCCGTACCCTCACTACCTATCGCGAAGTGATGACAACCCGCATCCAGCACCAGCGCGGGAGAGTCGTAGACTCGCCAGGCGATAACCTGCTGGCCGAGTTTGCCAGTGCCGTGGATGCGGTGCGCAGTGCGGTGGAAATTCAACGCGAGTTGCGAGTGAAGAACTCGGACTTGCCGGACTCACGCAAGATGGAATTCCGCGTTGGCATCAATGTGGGGGATGTGATTGTGGAAGGCGAGCGAATCTACGGGGATGGGGTGAACATCGCGGCCCGCCTGGAAGCGCTGGCCGAAGGCGGTGGCCTCTGCATCTCTGGAACTGTCTACGATCAGGTCGAAAATAAACTGGCTCTGGGCTATGAATACCTGGGCGAACAGACGGTCAAGAACATTGCCAAGCCCGTCCGGGTATATCGTGTACAGATAGAGGAACCGGCGGGAGTAGAGCTGCCGCGCCAGGGCGGCTTTACTTTACACCAATCCGAACCGCTCCCAGGCTTGCCCTTACCAGACAAGCCTTCGATCATCGTGCTGCCGTTCGTCAACTTAAGCAATGATCCGGAGCAGGAGTATTTCAGTGACGGCATTACGGAAGATATCACCACCGACCTCTCCAAGATCTCCAGCCTTTTTGTTATTTCTCGTAACTCGGCCTACACCTACAAGGGCAAGGCCGCGAGGGTACAGGACATCAGCCGCGAGATGGGCGTGCGCTATGTCCTGGAGGGCAGTGTGCGCAAAGCTGGGGAACGGGTGCGAATCACGGCGCAGTTGATCGACGCGACGACCGACCATCACCTCTGGGCCGAGCGGTATGACCGTCCTCTCACGGATATTTTTGCCCTGCAAGATGAAGTCGTACAGAAGATTGTGACGACGCTGAAACTCCAGGTAACATTGATGGAGCAAGGGTTCTTCGTGCGCAAACGCACGGACAATCTGGAAGCCTACGACTACGGCTTGCGCGGAACGGTGTCTTGGCTGCGCTATACGAAAGAGGCTAACGCCCAGGCGCGGCAGATGTATGAGCAAGCGGTTGCGCTGGACCCACAATATGGGGAGGCGTATGCAGGCTTGGGGTGGACCTTTTATTTAGATTGGTACATGCAATGGAATCCGGACCCTCAGAACCTGGAGCGGGCGTTTGAGCTGACGCAAAAGGCTGTAGCCTTGGACGACTCTATCGCTTTAGCCCATATGATCTTGGGCTTATCCTATCTGATGAAAGCACGGCATGAGCAGGCCATTGCTGAGATGGAGCGGACCGTCTCCCTCGCTCCCAACTCGGCAGATGGCTATAGCTCTCTCGGGCTTGTGCTCGCGTATGCAGGGAGGGCAGAGGAAGGGATCAGGTTCATAGAGAAAGCGATGCGCCTCGATCCTCGTTATCCAGTCCAATACGATTCTTTCTTAGGCCATGCCTACCGCATGGCTGGGCGGTATGAGGAGGCGATAGCCGTCTGCAAAAAAG
>JACQEL010000165.1 GCA_016200595.1 Deltaproteobacteria bacterium | reverse complement strand
AGTGTATGAATATGCATTACAGCACTACCAAGAATGAAGGAAGACAAAATCTTAGAGTTAGGGTTAGAACCCCTAACAAAACCGCCTTGTGTCACCCTGAGCCCTTCGGCTCCGCTCAGGATAAACTCCGCGAAGGGTCTCGTCTTTTTCTGAGATTCTTCGCCTGCGGCTCAGAATGACAGTCGTTTTGTTAGGCGCTGTTAAGGTCTATGTTTTGGCTCCTAAGCGGGGTTTATCTATCCTCGAAGGATTTCTGAGACGAAACCTGCAAGGATTAGGATAAATCCCTTGGAGTTGATAAATGAAACCATACGATCGAGAAAAGCCGCTCATTTCAATTCATGTTCCGAAATGCGCAGGAGGAAGCTTTGGGGTCGTGTTGCAAAGCTGGTTTGGCCCTAACCTTTGTCCGCACTATCCGAACTGGGAATTGAGACAAACACCGCCTCGATATGATTTAAAAGAGGGCATTTGCATCCATGGTCATTTCAACAGCTTCAAAGGCGTAGGGGTCTTAGACTATTACCCACAGGTTGAGCAATTTATTACGATACTTCGGGATCCCTTCGAAATGGCCGTTTCGTTCTATTTTTTCCGCAAAAGGCCGGATAAAGATGGACCTACCTGGGAAAAGCGCCGGCCGCCTCATCGCAACGAGGAGATTTTGCCAGAGCTG
The DNA here is from genome assembly GCA_016200595.1 of Deltaproteobacteria bacterium. Classification (GTDB taxonomy): domain Bacteria; phylum Desulfobacterota; class Binatia; order Bin18; family Bin18; genus JACQEL01. The sequence goes on along the minus strand of JACQEL010000165.1, from coordinate 8,074 downwards.
CGGGATGAGTTCGTCGAAAATCATCCCTTGGAGTATGCGGTATATGAATACGCTCTGAAGCACTATAAGCAGTAGGAAAACATGATTGACCCTGAAGGACGCAATCTCATTTTCCTGTTGTCGACACCACGAGCGGGCTCGACCCTCCTCGGCAGCGTACTCGGGAACCACCCTCAGGCTCTGTGTCCCTCCGAGCCGTGGTTGCTCTTACCTTTGAGCACGCTGCATTCGAACGATGCGGTCATTATCTCTCGCTACGATTATGATTCCGCGCGAGAAGCGTGGTGGCAATGGGTCAATGACGAACTCTACAACCGGGCGACCAATGCTTTTGCGGTGACGGTTTACAATGCGCTGCTAGCTCAAGCTGGGAAGCAGATCTTTATCGATAAAACGCCTCGTTATTATCATATTCTGCCTTGGCTGGATGCCGTATTTCCTCGGGCCTTAAAGGTCTGGCTCAAACGTAACCCTTTGGACGTCATTGCCTCATGTAAAGAAAATTGGCAACTAGGAATCGACGAACTCACAGGCTATGTGAATTCACCCCTTTCGTTTGATAGTACGGTGAGTTTTGTCCTGCTCTCTTCATATTTCGAGGAGAGTAGTCCTACGAAATACATAATTCGCTATGAAGACCTCGTTCAGAACCCCGCCGTTTGTATAGAGGCACTCTGCAAATTTATCGCCCTGCCTTTTGAGGAAGGCATTGTTAACTATGTCGCAAACACGGCTCTTATGCAGATTCTGGCAGAAAAACCGCTGGGAGAAAAAAAAATTCTTGAGCATTCTAGGCCGCATGCAAGTTCAGTAGGGCGTTGGCGAGAGGTGCTGACTCCTGAGGAGCTGAGGCAGATATTGTTGACGCTTGGCAGCGACGTGTTTGTGCGTATGGGCTATGGAGACCTGCTGAGGGAAGCGGCGGCGCGGGTGGCTCTCGACCTCAGTGAGATTAGGGACAAAGGGCGACTCGATTATCTGCTCGAGTTGTATACGACCTATATCGAGCAAGGTCTTCTGCTCTCCGGCGGTATTCAGTATACGCATGTGGCAAGGGCGAATTCTCTGCTGCGCGTGCGTTTGGCGGAGAGTGATGCTGATCGGGCGGCGCGGTTGGACGTCATTCACGCTCAAGGGCAGACATTGGGAACTTTAGAAGGGGAACGTAACGTTTTGCGCTATGAGTTAGCGGATGTCCGGCAATGCCTAGCTGATGTGGAGGCCGACCGGGCGGCACGGCTAGAGGTGATCGAGGCGCAAGGACAACGCTTAGGGGATCTGGCAGCCGAGCGCAATCGGCTGCAGGCCGAAAGCGCTGACTTCCGTCAGCACTTTGCCCAAGTGGAGGCTGATCGCACGGCGCGGCTAGAGGTCATTGAAGAGCAGGGGCAGCGGTTGGGCGAGGTGGAAGGTGAGCGTAATGTGCTGCAGGCACAGTTTACAGAGTTACAGGCACAGTTTACGGCGGTGGAAGCAGATCGGGCAGCACGGTTAGCGATCATTGAGGAGCAAGGGCAGCGGCTAGGAGCAGTGGAAGCCGAACGCAACGCATTGCAAGGGCAGCTAGCCGGGGTGCAGCAACACTTAGCAGCGACCACGATGCGACTTCAATCTGTTGAACAGGTGCTGCAAGCTCTCCGTCGTGGCCGCCTGTACCGGTTGCTGCGACGGCTGGGGCGCTGGGAATGGGTAGAGGATATACTTGCCCAAGCATCCACAACGCCTGCTTCTGCAGCGCTCTCTGGTGACACGGGCGCACCTGTCCTGCCGGCTATTCTGCCTCAGGAGACAAGTTCGAGATTGTCTGCTCTTGAAGAACCCTCTCCCCTACGCAACGCAGGAGAAAAAGAACAATCCGAGTTCGAAATCTCCTGTGCACGGATCCGTGAACCAAAGAAAAGTAGGAGTGTTGTCTATCCTCCAGGGTCAGAGGACCGGATCACTCAACGCCTGCAAAACTTGGGATTTGCGGTGTGTGATTATGAGGTCGATATCGCTGATTATCAGCGGTATTTCCACGCGGCACGATATCGAGAAGATTTTCCTGACTATTACCCTGCGAACCTTCCGGAAAAGTCTCTCGAACACTATTTGGCTGCCAAATTGTTGCAGTTCGATGAACACGATGTTTACATCGATATTGCGAGTGAGCATAGTCCTGTTCCTGAAATTTATCACCGTCTCTTTGGCGTGAAGGCGCATCGGCAAGATCTAGCTTATCCTCCAGGATTAAATGGAGACATGATTGGAGGAGATGCGGCTCACCTCCCCGTTTCTGATGGCTTTGCCACTAAGCTGGCGCTGCATTGTTCTTTTGAGCATTTTGAGGGAGATGTAGACATCGGCTTTATCCGGGAGGCGGCCCGCGTGCTGCAGCCGGGAGGTGCTGTCTGTATAGTCCCGCTCTATCTTTTTGAGGAATACGCCATTCAAACCGATCCGACGATTGCCGGATCGTCAGAGCTCGAGTTTGAAAGCGATGCGGTGATTTACTGCGCACCGAGGTGGAATAATCGCCATGGTCGATTCTATGATCCTGAGCATCTGCTGACGCGGATCGGCAGCAATCTCTCTAGCCTCACGCTGAAAATTTACCGCATTACCAATGCACAGCAGATTGATACCTCATGTTATGTCCGGTTTGTCGCATTAGTGGAGAAACCAAAAGAGTCAGATATCCCTGTTCGTTCTTCAGCGGGAGGTAGCCTTCAGAATACTGAACCTGTGAAACCTGAGATTGTAGCAGGTCTCGTCGCACCTTATGTCGATAAGCATGAGTTATTCTCTTTATGGGAGGCTCACGGTTTTCATATTACGCCTGCACACTTCCATTCACCTGTGCCCTTAGTCTCGGCTCTTCCTGAAACACTATGGGGTCAACCAAGTGCACTAATTGGTGTGGAAATGAACGAACAGGTGCAGGTGAAGTTTGTCGAGCATATCTGTCCTGACTTTAAGGCCGAGTACGATGCTTTCCCGCATGATCCAACTCCTGTTCCGTCCCAGTATTACTATAACCAGCTGATGTTTCGCTCGGTTGATGCAAAAGTGCTCTACTGTATGATCCGACATTATCGCCCACGTTGCATCATTGAGGTAGGCTCGGGATTTTCTACCTACGTAGCGGCGGCTGCGGTAGTCAAAAACTCTGCCGCAGGCTATCCGTCCGAATTACTCGCCATCGAGCCGTTCCCGAACGAAGTCTTACAACAGGGTTTCCCTGGACTGAGCAAACTGTGGTCTGAGCCGGTACAGAGGATAGATCTGCCTGTCTTTACGGAGCTGCAGGAAAACGACATCCTTTTTGTTGATTCCTCGCATGTCTTACATATTGACAGTGATGTGCGTTTTCTCTTTCTTGAGGTTTTGCCCCGTCTACGGCCAGGGGTGTTGGTGCATTTTCACGATATTTTCTTACCGCACGAGTATCCCCGCGAGTGGCTGGTCCAGGAACAACGATTTTGGAGCGAGCAATATCTCCTGCAGGCCTTTTTAACCTTTAACCGCGCTTTTGAGGTCCTGTGGGCGGGCAATTATATGCATAATTACCACCGTGAGAAGTTGAGGGAGGCGTTTCCCAGTTGTGAGCCGGCGTCGGTGAGACCTGGGAGTTTCTGGATTCGTCGCGTGACAGCATGATACTTTGCCCGGAGACTGACGGCATTCCACTGCAACGGCAGTCTTTGCGCCTGCTCATTTTAAATAGCGATTTGCCAGTCTTTCCTGGTCGGGCAGGGCATGAATATCTGCATACGACACGCCTGTCCCGCTTAGCCCAGGAAGTCGGGCTCGTTTCGCTCGTCCATACGCTCGAGCAGCATGAGAAAAAAGAGGAGTTATCCGCTACTGGGATAGCCCTCTATTGCTGGGAGAACCCGCACCTCTTTGTCGGGCTTTCCGCTAACGGGGTACGACCCTCAATCCTACGCGGGCTAGCGAAGGGAGTGGGGAGCTTTGTCCGGTTTTGGTCCCGACAGCCAGAAGACACCTTGATGCAAGACTTGCAGTTTCGTAACGTCGCAGGCCCTCTCTTACAGGCGCTCGGTGACGAGCAGTGGCAATCCCTCATTGTCATACAAACAAATTGTGCTCGTTGGCTAGACTATCTCCCCTGCTTCCCGGTGAGTGTGTTGGTGATGCATGATGTCCGTGCGCTTGTGTATGAACGCCAGGCCCAGGCCACGACATCTTGGCGTAAGCGGTTCGCTTGCCTCTGGGAGGCGTGGCGCTATCGGCATTTCGAGGGCACCTATTGCCGCAAATATGATCTGGTCGTGACCGTTTCGGCGGCGGACGAAGTTTGGGTGCGACACCGCTATCGGCCCACGCGGCTGGTGACTATTCCGATTCCCGTGGATACGGCTTATTTCGCGCCGATGGACGAGGTGGCGGAAGTGGCAGGGCGGGTGACCTTCACCGGCATGATGAATCATCCACCGAATGTGGATGCCGCGTGTTTTTTTGCTCGACATGTCTTTCCGCAGGTGCGCGCGGCTATTCCTGAAGCTGAGTTCTACATCGTTGGACGTGACCCTACTCCTCAGGTCAGAGATCTCGCCAGTTTGCCGGGCGTTGTGATCACGGGCTTTGTCGTTGATATTCGTCCCTACATCGCCCAAGCCGCAGTGGTCGTGGTACCGCTTCGCTTCGGTTCTGGCATGCGTAACAAAATTCTCGAAGCGTGGGGGATGCAAAAGTGCGTGGTCTCGACACGCATTGGTGCCGAAGGGCTCGATTACCAAGATGACGTTAACATCCTGATTGCGGATGATACCCCTACTATGACCGACCGGGTAATTCGTGCTCTTCGCAGCCCGCAGCTCCGGGATCAACTCCGTGTGCAAGCTCGCGACTTGGTGGCGCGCCAGCATCACCCAGATCTCTTGGCCCACCAGTATTATCACGCGATAGAGTCTGTCTGGCGAGAGAAACAGCAACTCGATTCCCCCATGCGGGTACTGATTGATCTGCGCTGGATGCATCCTGGGGTTGCGGGTGGAATCGAAAACCTTGCGCGCTCTTTTTTGCATCAACTGCTGCAACTGGACGGCGTTAATCTCTATACCATCTTAGTGCCGGTTGAAGTGAAATACGATTTTGATCTGCGCCGGTGTCCAAACATCAGAATTGTTCCTGCTGATGGACCCAGACAGAAATGGCACTGGGTCCTCTGGCAGTGTGGGCGATTGCTGCACCGCTGGACTCAGCTTGATTACTGGCGTTCTGCCGAAGTGGAGACTCTTCGTCACGTCCATGCGCTCGGTGCTGACCTCACTCTCTCAATCCCAGGGTATATCCACCCAGATCTTCATCCTCTGGCAAACGTGCTCATCGTGCCCGATATTCAGCACGAGTACTATCCTGAGTTTTTTGCTCCGCAAGAGTTAGCCGAACGGAAGAAAATCTATACAGATTCCATTAAACGGGCCAGTCACCTGTGTGCGATTTCGGAATTTACCCGGCAGACCTTAATCGAACGCCTCGGTGTACCTGCGGAACGGATAACCACTACTCCCCTTGCTGCCGATACGATGTTTCATCCTCACAGTGCCTATCGGAACAATCCGCAGCCGGTTCTAGAAAAATATCGGCTGCCGGCAAAGGGGTATATATTGTTTCCGGGCAATACCTGGCCACATAAAAACCACCGCGGGGCCTTCCAGGCCCTGCGACGCTTACGTGATAACCATCGGTTAGATCCTCTGTTAGTTTGTACAGGCAGCCCTAAAAACGCCCACCCTGACCTATTGAGCTTGATTCACCAGCTCCAACTCGATGGCCGCGTACGCTTCCTTGGCTATTGTCCAGCCCCGGAGATGCCGGCTTTGTATGAGGGAGCGGCAGCGCTGCTCTTCCCCTCTTTGTTTGAGGGGTTTGGTATTCCAGTGCTAGAAGCGATGTGGTGCGATTGCCCAGTGGTATGTAGCAACACCACCAGTCTGCCAGAGATTGCCGGTGACGCGGCTCGGCTTATCGATCCGCAAGCGCCAGAGGAGGTGGCGAACGCGCTTCATCAGGTGTTGACGGATGGAGCTCTAGGGCGTGTCTTAATCGAGCGGGGCCGGCAACAAGCGAAGAAGTTTTCGTGGCTGAATTTTACTACTGAAACGGTACGCATTCTGCACGAAGTTCGAGAGATGCGCGGTCGATAAGAAAGCTCCCGCTATGGAAAGATGGCCACGCATTTCACTTGTCACACCCTCTTTCAACCAGGGCCGGTACATTGCCGAGACGATCGACAGCGTGGTAGGACAAAATTACCCAAACTTGGAACACCTTGTCATGGACGGAGGTTCAAGTGATGACACTTTGGGCATACTGAAGCGCTATCCCCATTTGACCGTCGTGTCCGAACCAGACCGCGGGCAAGCGGACGCTATCAATAAAGGCTTTCGCAGGGCCACTGGCGAGATCTGGGGATTTCTGAATTCGGACGATACCTTGCTGCCGGGAGCCTTACAGCGTATCGCGCAAGAGATAAACCCGCAACACGGGCGGCACGTGATCATGGGCCGCTGCCGCTTTATTGATGAATCTGGCCGTTTCATTGGGATCGAACATCCCAGTCAATTTACCCACCATCGCCGCGTACTGGAAGTGTGGAAAGGGTACACGATTCCTCAGCCGGCGACTTTTTGGACGCCTGACGTGTGGCGGAATTGTGGACCGCTAGCGGAAAACTTGCCGTTCGCGTGGATCGACTACGATCTGTTTTGCCGATTTTCGCAGCGCTATCGATTTTGCTTTGTCGATCAAGTATTGGCAACGTATCGGCTGCATACCGCATCCAAGACTGGCGCTCTGACTGAGGCTCAGCGACGTGAGGAAAGCATCCAGATTAGTCGGCATTATTGGGGCAAGCCCTGGTCTCGACAGTATTGGCAGTTGACTCTTTCGCTGGCCTGGTATCGCTTCAACCGGGTCGGACGGGCGCGGCGATGGCTGCGGCAAGCGCAGGAAGCCTGGGACCACCGTCAGCCGATACCGACCGTTGCTTATGGCTTAGCTGGGGGATTGCTGGCGCCGGAGGTCGCCTTTTACGTCTGTATTTATCCTTTCTTGCGAAACCATACGAAGGGACTGCTGCGGCAGGCGGTTGGGCATCTTGCGCGACTGCGAGAAGTGTATCCCCAGACGGCAGCCTACTTGGATTATACCGAACCGTGGAGCGATGGTTGGGTTGGTCCTCGAGTGGTAGTAACCAAAGAGACAGAGTATGGAGGACAGATGGTAAGCATCCGAGGTGAGGTGGACCGTAAATATCTGAGTAAGCCGCTAGTCCTGACGGTTTTCGCAGACGGACGTGAGATCGGTCGGCAGTGTATCGAACAAAATGGTTCTTTCGAACTAGAGTTGCCTCTGTCCCAACCTCTTCCGGCTGGTCTGCATAGGATTGAGGTACAAGCGAGTACCTGGTTCGTACCACATCGCTTTGCGCGCAATGGAGATTATCGCCCGTTGGCGTGGAGGCTCACCGATATCTCTCTTCCCTCGTGCCGGGGATGCAGCAGGCAGACGTAAAGTTTGTGTCACATTCCCTGTCCATCATAGTGCCAGTCTACAATGAGGAGCAGACACTAAACCGAAGTGCATGACATTGGGACACTTCAATATTTCCTCTGCGCTCGTCTCCGCCCGGCCATGCACCGGCCAGGCTACACCCTAATGCTGGCTGAAGCCGGTTTTTTGCCCCCTTGAGGGAGCGTTGTGTAGTAGCCCGGCGATTAATCGCCGGGTGGAGGACCAAGAACACGGAGTTCCGGAGGGTAGCAATCTCTTGCCGCCTGGTTTGGTGGTTGAATGATGGATGGTCTTAATAATAGAGAGGCTATGATGAACAGCAAACAGTTAAGTGAGGAGCAGATCACTCGGACCTTGAAAGGAGGAATCAACTTGGGTGTGAGGCGATAGTTGTGGTTGTTTATCTCGCAATATGCTTCACGAGCCTCCTCGCTGGTAAGGGCCTGTTGGAACTCGTCGGGCTTCAACTTGAACACCGAGTTGCCATCTATCTAGCGCCTATTGCTACCCTAATGATATGGACCGTTCTGCTTGGTGTGGGCGTCTCGTTAGG
>JACQEL010000164.1 GCA_016200595.1 Deltaproteobacteria bacterium | reverse complement strand
TCGGGGGCTCCCATTCTGCAATTGCGGGCGATCAAGTTATCCCAACAGTGGGAGAGTTTCTGGTCAAAGGTCCTGCGCTATGCGGCTTAAAGAATTACATCAGGGTGAAATCCCACCCTCCAGATCCGGGTAGGCGGGACAGGGTACTTTGGGGACTGCTATAGGAGAACGGGGACTGGGGGCTTATGGTTTCCCTGGGAAATTGCTCCGCCGTGTCCCTGAGCAAGAAAAATAAAAGTAGAAGAGACAGGCTTTGTGACATATCAACGGAGAGTGGCGCAGAAGTGCTGGAGGTCGATCATGGCTAAGAGAAAGGTCATTACAAGAGAAGCTGGAGGCGACAAGGAGAGACAGACATCGTACCCCTCCATATCAATAATACGCCTGAGTTCTTTACTGCTGGTGTCGGCAGCCCTCGCCGGACTGCTGGTCGGGAGAGAAGCCGGCAGCCAGTCATCTGCCGAGCAGGAATCCTCGGCGAGAGAGGAGCAGCGTGTTGAGGAACAGGGCCGAGCCATTGTCGCGCGTCATAAGCCAGAACTGCTGCAAGTGCCCGGGGTCAATGCCGTCTTACCCGTCCCCATCGAGGGCCAGATCTTTGTTGAAGTATTCGTCTACACCAATGACAAGGGAGAAAAACCAGCGACCCTGCCGCCCGCGATTCTTGCCCTGCCGCCCGCGCTTGAGGGGCTGCCACTGTGGGTCCACGTGCAATATGTGATGCCTCCGCCCCGAGGGGTGCTCATACTCAAGCCTGGTTTGGAGTACGAGCAGGCTGAGTCCTGTCCGCCGGGATATTATGAAACCCAGGAAAAGGGGTGGCGCTTTTGTAATAGTCATCGAGACCCCCAGCCTATTCCTGGTATTCTCATGGGACCGCCGATTGCGGGGATTCCCATAAAGGAAGCCCTGAAGATCGTCGAGCGCAATCGTGCGGAACTGATGGCGTTGCCTGGGGTCGGGGTCGTAGGTATCGGAGACACAGGAATTTCTATCGAGGCCGATGACCCTGCCGTATTGCCCACAGAGGTCGAGGGGCTTCCCCTCGAAATTCGCCCCCGCCCGAAAGGGATCATTCCGCTTCAATCCCATACTACAACAACACCGGTGCGCCCGGTGGGAGGAGCACTGAGCATCAGAATTGGTGCTGGGACTGGCACGTTAGCAGGAGTCCGGTGTAGCCGTGTACAACTTACCGACTTCCCGGTAGCTCTTCCACAACACCTTCGCCACTTTCAAGTCCTTTGTGTTAAGCCTTAAAGAGCAGACCCTGCCTGGGGGACCTCAGCTTATCTACATAGCTGTAACCAATGCGACGGAACACGAAATTTCCGCTGCCGAATGTATCGATCGCCTGGCTGATCACAGAAAGATCATCCGAGTCCACAATAACCTGGCCATCCCGGCTAATGGCGATGTACTTCCCGTGATGGTCACGCTCCAGGGGTTTGCCGTAGCGCTCGTACAGACTGTCATCATCCAGCGGGGTTGTTTCCTCAGTCATCACGGTTTCCTCCTGGTCAGACACTTCAGGGTAACAGTCCTGAGTGTAAGCCTTCTCTGAGTCTAGGGCGAGGGACCTCTTCCGCGTGCGTTCTAAGACGGACGGAACAAAAAGACAAATCGGCCACCGCTTCCTCCTCGACGGCGCAACACTCTCGTGGTACGATGCCCAAAAAACTCAAGGTGTGAGCCTGTGTCGCAGCTTTCAATCCTGTTTCGTCGTCGCCCGAAGCCTCGCTGCCCGAGCTGTCACAAATGGAACCGTGTGTATCTCACCGGTGGTTCATTTCTCTCGCATTGTGTCCACTGTGGCGCCTCATTGGACCTCCGTCAGCCCGTGGCCCTGTGGGGAGTATTAGTGATTCTCGGAGTCGGGGTCCTCGCGTTAGCCGCGGCGATTCCGCTACTCAACCGGTAAGCGAGTATGCCACAAGGGGTACAACTGGCTCAGATTGAACGGATCTTCGAGATTCTCGACCGTTTAGCGATCTCGCGCGAGGCGGTGGTGATTCCACTCCGCCCGCAAGGGGCCGGCAACGTCAAGCGCCTGAGTAATGGCAAATTGGAAATCATCGTGCCGGCGGATATTTCTTTTGATCAATGGTACGCCTCTCTTGAAGGCGCTATCAAACAAGTCATGTCATGAGGGAGGGGCGTAGATGCTACGCCCCTACGTTCTTCTCAAAAACTTTCAGATCGTCTTTCTCTTCCTGATTGCGCTCATCCTGATGATCCAGGGCTGGGGAGACCATTATGGTCTGCTGAGCCACCCTGCCCGGGCGGGATTACTCGCTACCCTCGCGCTGAGCGTTATGGTGCTGCTTTTTGTCCCTTTTGCGTTATTTCCTGAGGGAGATAAAGAAATTCGCCGCCAACGTTGGGCTACTGACTCTGCCCTGGGAGTGCTGGGAGGACTCTGCTGGTTTCTGCCGCATGCCGATCGCTGGGGCTGGCTGGTGTGGCCGGAAAGCGACCTCCTGCGTTACACTGGGCTCACGTGCACTGTGCTCGGCATGGGCATACGGGTTGCCGGGATGGCCCAACTTGGCGCCTTATTCAGCGGATTCGTCGTCGTGCAAGAAGAGCATCACCTCGTGACTCACGGCTGTTACCGCTGGGTGCGCCATCCCATCTACACCGGCTCTTTGCTGGCATTCGCCGGGCTGTTCCTCGTCTTCCGCAGTAAGCTCGTCCTGTTGGCGCTGCCGCTCTACTTACTGGGAACTTTGTGGCGTGTGGCCGATGAAGAGCGATTGCTGGCCGAAGCGTTTGGTGATGAGTACACCCGCTATCGGTCCCACACTTGGCGCCTGCTGCCGTTTATTTATTGAAGAAAGCTGTCAGCTCTCAGCTGTCAGCCTAGAAAGCTAGAATCGGGGAATCGGCGAAGAAAAAGGAGTCCGTGGTCTCTGATTCTCCCCGTCTCCGATTCTCCATTTCTATCTTCGTAGGCCGAGTGCGGGATGCTCGCTACAACGTCTGGGTCTTCGTTGGAGTAGCTGGCTTACTGTCGGTATCAAGCGGCACGTCTTTCTCGACGGTTTCCTCGCCCTTGACCTCTGCTTGCTCAGTGGCAAACGGTTTACCCTGGCCGGTCGCGTTTCCCACGAAGATGTCGTAGGCACCGGCGTCCAAAGCGAAACGGTGCTCGTGGCCAGGCTCACTGCGTGCCACTTCTTTTTGCGTCCCGGCTTGGTAAATGATTACTTGCGTGTCGGTGCTCACGTCCCGACCAGCGAGCAGAGGATGCACACGCAATTCCCCTTGCACCCGTTCCTTGAGTTCGAGTGCAGCCACGCCTCCGCCACGCAGTTCGACTTTGCGCCACCACTGCGATTGCGGGGGAACCCCGACTTTGACATCAACCATCCCCGGATAGGCAAAGATCGTTTCTCCACTGAGGAAGTCGCCAAGTTTCTGTCCTGATACCGAGTCGTAGACTTCAACTGTCAGGCCTAGGTCGTTGCCCTTTTTATCGAGGATGTTCACGCGTAGCCCGGCAACCTCACTGATAATGACCGTACTGGTGCGACCGGCTCTGACCAGGACATTGTTACGCGACACTTTGCCACCGAGCACCTCAAGTTCAAGCCGGTAAGAGCCCGGTGGCAAATTCGCGGGCGCACCAAGTTTAACCGTGGCGGCAGGGACCTGGCTGCCTTCGGCGTAAATCTGGGCCTTGGTATCAGTCTGGATGCCCGAGTCTCCGAGTGCCTGAACGATAATCGTCCCTTGGCTTTTGTCCTGAGCGTGAGCCAGCCCGACAGACCATACGCCTAAGCTGAGGAGAAAGAGCAGGGCCCAACAGCCGAAAAGGGAGAGTTTCATCAGGCTCCTAAGCATACGATTCAATCCACTATAGCGCTTTGCACTTGAATGCATCCTGGGAGCGCGCCCATCTTGGGCGCTTTTCAGGCGGGCGGGACGCCCGCGCTCCCAGCGGAGCAGGACACAGCCAACTGAAAACTGCTATAGCTATTTCTCCAGCGGCAAATCCTCGCGGTTGCCCCACTCAGCCCAGGAGGCATCGTAGTTGCGCACTTTGTCGAACCCGAGGAGCCGCAGGGTGAACAATCCGTGCGCCGCACGGATACCACCCTGTCAATAAGTGACGACTTCTCGTTCGGGTTTGACGCCTATCTGATCGAACATGGCACGCAGTTCAGCCGCCGGTTTGAACTCTTTGGTTTTGGTATCGACGTAGTTGAGCCATTCAAGATGCACGGCGCCGGGAATGCGGCCGCCGCGCTTGGTGCCACGCGCGTTGGCGCCGGTCCATTCTCCATCCGACCGGACATCGAGAAGAATACGATCGGCGCGGCCGATCGAATCGCGTACGTAGTCCCACCGTGCAATAAACTCATCGTGCAGCCGCGGAGTGAAGGTGGCCTTCGCTGACCGAGACTCAGCATTGTTGATCGGTCGTCCCTCGGCGAGCCATTTATCCCAGCCCCCGTTCAGCACCTTGACCTGCGTGTGGCCATAGTAGTTAAGCGCCCACCAGAAGCGAGTCGCATAGAGGCCACTGAAGCTGTCGTAGGCAATCACC
>JACQEL010000163.1 GCA_016200595.1 Deltaproteobacteria bacterium | reverse complement strand
TACAGTGTCCGACCGGTTCGGGGCGGTACCTGACGCTGTTCGATGTGGCCCAAGAAATCTCTCGCCGGCTGGCGAGTACTTTCCTGCGCGAGCCTTCGACCCGTTCGGCAAGCTCAGGCCAGGCTGGGCGGCGGCCGGTGTACGGCGGAACCGCTAAGTTCCAGGACGATCCGCACTGGCGCGATCTGATTCTGTTTTATGAGTATTTCCATGGTGACAACGGCGCGGGGCTCGGGGCCAGCCACCAGACCGGGTGGACGGGTCTGGTCGCCACCCTCCTTGACCTGTTCGGGCGTTTCGATGCCAAAAGCATGCTAGAGACCGAACGCGACCGCTTGTTCGACCGGGCCGTGAGGGAGCAGGTGGGCGGAGAGCAGACGAGCGAAAAGTAAGGAGCAAAAATTTAACAACTTCCTGACTTCATAAGTGGAGGGAGAGCACTGTCATTGCGAGGCGCTGTAAGCGACGAAGCAATCTCCTTTGCGGCAAAGATTGCTTCGCTCCGCTGCTCAGAAACAAAATTCCCCGACCCGTATCTCGCCCCCTGGATGCCAGCCTTCGCTGGCATGACGATGACCACATGCCCGTCATTCCGGGCGAGCAACGCGAGACCCGGAATCCAGGAGCAAAAGACTGGATTCCCGCCTGCGCGGGAATGACGAACCGGGAGAAGCCCCCTGTTTCTGCTTCTGCGCTTAGCGCGCCGCGCTATGGAGGACTCGCAATGACTCGATACACGGAGTTTGCAGACACGCCCTAAGGAGGGAATATGTCCGATCTGCGCTATCCTTCGTTATATCAAATCAACACCCGCGTCTGGTTGACGGAACTGTCCCAGCAGTTGGGCCGACCGGCCACGCTGGATGACATTCCCGACGCTGATCTGGACCGCCCGGCCGAGCTGGGGTTTGACTGGGTCTGGTTCCTGAGCGTGTGGCAGACCGGCCCAGCGGCGCGGGCGATCTCGCGCGCGAATCCCGCCTGGCGTCGCGAGTTCACGGAAACGCTACCAGACCTCAAGGACGAAGACATCGCCGGCTCTGGGTTCGCCATCCAAAACTACACCGTCCATCGCGATCTGGGCGGCGCGGCGGCGCTCGCCCGTGTGCGCCAACGGCTGCAACAACGCGGCCTGAAGCTGATGCTCGACTTTGTCCCGAACCACATGGCCCCGGATCACCCGTGGATCGACGCGCACCCGGACTACTTTGTCCATGGCAGCGAGACTGATTTGGCGCGCTCACCGCGGAATTACTGCCGCGTGCAAACACAAAACGGGCCGCTGGTGCTCGCCTACGGCCGCGACCCGTACTTTGACGGTTGGCCGGACACCCTGCAACTCAACTATGGCAACCCGGCCACACAGGAGGCAATGATCGGGGAGCTGGTGAAGATCGCTGAGCAGTGTGATGGCGTACGCTGCGATATGGCCATGCTGGTGCTGCCTGATGTGTTTGAACGGACCTGGGGCATCCAGGCTCAGCCCTTCTGGTCGCAGGCAACACAACGAGTGAGAGAACAGGCGCCGGACTTCTGCTTCATGGCCGAGGTCTACTGGGACCTAGAATGGCCGCGACAGCAACAGGGATTCGCTTACACCTACGACAAACGGTTGTACGACCGCCTGCGAGGGTCATGCCCGGCTGGTGCGTGAGCATTTCCACGCGGAGCGCGATTACCAGAACAAGCTAGCCCGCTTCCTGGAAAACCACGATGAACCGCGGGCGGCCGCTACCTTCTCCCCGGAGGTGCATGAGGCCGCGGCCGTCATCACCTTCCTGTCTCCAGGGTTACGTTTCTTCCATCAAGGACAATTCGTGGGACGTAAGAAACGCATTTCTCCCCATCTAGTGCGAGGGCCGGAGGAACCCATCGACCAGAGACTAGAACAGTTCTACGACCGGTTGCTGGCCGTGCTGCGCCAGCCGGTCGTACGCGACGGTCAGTGGCAATTGCTTGAATGCGTACCCGCCTGGGAGGGCAACTGGACGTGGGATTGTTTCCTGGTCTTTGCCTGGCAAGGGCATGATGGAGATCGGCTGCTGGTGACAGTGAACTATGCGCCCAACCAAAGCCAGTGTTACGTGCGGCTGCCGTTCGCGGATCTTGGTAACGGCCAATGGCGGTTGGAGGATTTGATGGGTGACGCCACGTATGATCGGGAGGGCAGCGACTTGCAGGCACACGGCTTGTACCTAGATGAGCCTCCTTGGCAAGCACGCATTTTCTCGCTGGCGAAGCGCGACTAATACGCAGACAGCTTGAAAATGAGAGGTTGTCATTGCGAGCCCTTCGACGATGCTCAGGATGAACTCCGCGAAGCAATCTCCGTCGCGGGCTGGCGGAAACGCCCTTCAGTGAACGCAACTGCAAATATAGGGAGCCTTTGTGAATGGCCAAGCTCACGATTCTTTCCTCCCCCTCCGCTAGATGAGAAAATTCTCACCTCGGTCTCATCTTTCTCTCATCGTGGAGCGTTATGTTCTGCGTCAGCATAGAACCAACCTCCAAGTGGCCTCGCACTGGGGTGGGACGCGCAACGGCACCATCGTGCACTGGCCCAAGGGGGTCAAGGGCAAAGGCGAGATCCGCTCACAGTTCCATCATGTGATCGACCTCGCGCCCACTATCCTCGAGGCGGCGGGCATCCCCGAGCCAATTGCCGTGAACGGCGTGCAGCAGAAGCCCCTCGAGGGCGTCAGCATGCTGTACTCCTTCAACGACGCCAAGGCGGCGGAACGGCACGAGACGCAATACTTCGAGATGTTCGGCAACCGCGGCATCTATCACAAGGGCTGGACCGCAGTGACGCGGCACAAGACGCCTTGGCTCCTCGTAGGTGCGCCAGGGTGGAGCATGGTGCGGCGCTTGTATTACCGCCCACGGGTGGTGGGAGTCACGGCGGCTGAGCAGAGCCACTAAACAGCCCGCGTCAACGAGCACGTTTTTGGCCATATCCTGTGGCTTTCAAGTATCCCTTCTTGCGCGCGCTCAGATCGGCTGGCAAGCCGTCCACCGAGCCGATGACATCGGCAATGGCCTCAAGCGGGGAGGAGTGACGTCCTCTGGGGTGGACGGTGCGCCGCAAGCGCTCGCGAACGACGTCGGATTTGGAACACTTACGCTCGCGCGATTCCGCCTCGATCTCCGCCACCAGCGGCTCAGGCAATCGTACGGTGAGAGTTTTCATAAGGCTAGTGTATTACGCGACCGCCGACCGGGCAATACAGAACCTGTCCGATGGCGGGTCGAGCCTGCCCTACTCACTGTGGAGCGGAGCCTGCCCTTCGCGGACCTGAAAGCGCAGTCGTATTATCGAGCGTGCCGTGGCGGCGAACGGC
>JACQEL010000162.1 GCA_016200595.1 Deltaproteobacteria bacterium | reverse complement strand
GTACGCTTCAACTGTCTTGTTCGGCTTTACCTCGTGCTTCCTCCACCGTTGCAACACTCGGTATGAGTGGTTGGTTAGACCTTCCTCAGCCGGGACTTCCACCCGGCAAGAAGCGCCAAGCTTCGCGTGGCGCACTAACGCGCCCGCTCACCTGCCGCTGCCCAAACGCAGCCCTTCAGAGTTCTCCAGAACCGCAAGCGGGCCGTGGTCCAGTGCAGGGCGTTTGTTAGGCTGTGTCTGTCATTAACGACGCTTGCCAATAAGTCGTTCATACTCATCGTGTCGACCAATCCAGAACCACACAACGTCAGCGCCCGCCTCAACTGCCAAGGCGCGGTGATGCATCCCCACCCGGACAGACCAAAACTTGCCAACTTTCTTAAAATGAAGTGATGGATGAGAAGAATCTTGTTTGAGTAGTTGATAGTTTTCATTCGCTAATTTTTGTACCTCAGAAGGTAGCAGATTATAAAATTGCCAGAACTTGGGACTCGCGCGATGCCTCACAGGTCAGTACACCGCCCCTCGCGTAGGTCCCGCAGTGCCTCTTCGGCTAACGCTTCAAGCCGTCCTGCGGTAACGTCCTCCTCAAACTCTTGATCCCAAACTTTGGCGTCGAACTCTGCGAACCAAGCACGGAACGCAGAAAGCTCTTCAGGGGGTAACTCACTTACAGCCGTCTGAATTTCTTGCATAGTACTCATATCGAAAGCCTATCTATCCGGCTTGCTGATAGCAAGATGTATGGGGAAACAGCCTAACGTCGTGCCGCTGAGCGGCCGCGGGGCACGACGACGGTCCCATCCAGACAGCCTGCAGCATACTTGCGGTCCGACCCAGCGGCGGGTTAGCCAGCACCGCGGGGGCGAGAATAAACCTATGCATTTGAACCCCGTAACGCGCGAAGGAGCAGATCTTTGAGTGGCTGACCCTCGGAGATCGGGAAATTTACTTGCATGCTCGGGGTATGTAGAAAGATCTCAAAGTGAGAGGCGGCGACAAGTCCACTGGTCTTAACGAGCGCGGGCGTGAACACGTGGTAAAGTATCCCAATCAGCCGAAGATCGACGAGCCGATCGTAGTCGCTGCTAGAGAGCCTGTGAAGGCGCTGCACCTCGTTGGTAAGGCTACGTAGAGATTGGGCATCATCGACCAGAAATATATTCGAGCCAGGATTGAGTGCCTTCGAAACCGAGATGGCCACTAGGCCGAGTGTCACGGGGTGGGGGTCAGAGCTGAAGCGTTGCTGCAATTGGGCGCGAGCCCGTGTGATGTTCTGCCGAATTCCGTGCTCGGAGAACGGCCTCTTGCACTCGACATAAATACGCGCTCCGCCATGGTCGATGCACAGGTCAGCACGTTAACCGAAGGCGACGCTCGCTCCGGCTCGCCGGAGGGCGGCGTCCAAGTTCAGCTCAAAGGTTGTATTTCGGCCTAGGTTTGACCGGTCGGAAGTTTCTTGGAGAGGATGCAGCGGACCCTTTAGAGCCTTTTGCATCAGGGACTTTATGGTTGCGGGGTCATAGTCGGAGATTCCGTGGAAGATATCGGCTAACTCCTGCGCCTCGACCGCTGACCAAACCAGCTCCGGCACATCAGGGCGAGCATGTAGGGAGGCGAGAGTGCCTTGGACACGCGCCTTCTCAATCTCGCGTAGCTTGGCAATCATGCGCCGCAGACGATGATGAGCGCTTCGGAGTCGTAGCGACGTGAGATATGCGGCGAACGCCTCTAGGTCGCTGATGATTTCGGCGTATTGCCGTTGGGGCACCTGTGCCATGTTTTGATGACGGCTAACGCACCCAGTCACCGTTTGCCGCCCAACCGCTGCTTTGCGGATTCAGCAGGAACCGCAAGCGGACAGCAATACGGGGCAATGGGTTGGTTAGCCGTTACCATCAACGGTATTCCTCGAAGAACGCTTCGTCTACTTCATAGACGGTCTTCGGTTTTACTCCAAACTCCAAGCGCTCAAACATCTGGACGAGTGTCTCCCCGTCCACCAACTCGATGGGTGGTGCCCCGTCACGTCTGGCTTCCTTCGTCGCCTCTGTCGTAAACGTGCCGGTCGTGATGATAATGCCTTTGTCAGCCCGTCCCATCATCGCCCCACGGAAATCGCGCACTTGCGATGCCGAGACAGCACCAGCGTAGCGCTTACACTGAAATAAGACCGTGAAACTCACAAAGGGGTTGACCTGCAGGATGCCATGACCGTCAATACCACCATCGCCAGACCTCCCAGTGACAAGGACCCGCTCAAAGCCGGACTCGCGCAGTAACCGCTGTGACACGCGTTCAAATCCCCCGGGCGAGAGCGATTTCAGGATATCCAACAGGGTGCGCTTGCTCGCACTGTCACCAGACGGATCCATCGGTGAGGTGATTTCTGTCGCATCGTCCACGGCGTTTGGTTGCTTCTCTTTGGTCGGGAAATTGGCCTGTACTTCCTTGAAAAGCTGGGTTACCGCGTTTGGGGAGAGGTGGACGGTACGCCCCTTTTCTGTCAGCGCCCATACACCACGACGCGAGGCATCGAGTAAATCCGCCTTTGCCAAATAGAAGCGTGCCCAGGCAACCTGATTCCGCACGCGCGAACCGCCGTTCTTGTTCGTTTGAGCCTGCTCTCTCTCCGAAACGTGCAGGCGCTCCAGAACCGTGTCAGTCACTTCCTTCGGTTGCCCTGAACCACCAAGTTCTTGCAGGGTCTCCACGATTGGAATACAGAATCGCAGAAACTGTGGACCTTTGGCTTTCTCCATCTCTTTGCCTCGTTATGAGAGGACAAGTCGGTTTCGACGGCTAACGCCCCAGCTCACTGCGAGCCGCCCAACCGAGGCCATTCGGCTTCAGTCAAAACCGCCACCGGGCGGCGATGCGGTGGAGCGCAGAGTTAGCCGCTCTGGTCACTTGGCTCCTTCTTCATTGTCGCCAAGATTTCGTCAAGCGTCAGATCCTTGAACAAGGCTTCACGCTCCTCGGTGTAGTTGCCATAGCCAATCGTGAACTGATTCAGAAACCGTACCGTGTCGACAATTCCTATCTCTTTGGAGAGCAGGTCTATCACGTGTCGCGTGATTTCATTTAAAGGCTTAGCTTGGCTAGTCATTGCGTCACCTCGGCAATCAACTCAAGTGGAGAGACGACTTTAGTCTGTCCCGTGTCTACCGTTTTCGCTCGCTTCAGGAACCTATCGTCGCATGTGCAAAAATAGTCGGCCTTGGTTGCCACGGCTGAGGCCAAATGAAGCGCATCGAGAGGTTTGATCCCTTCCGCTTGGAAGGCTCGTGCCTGTGCTTCAATGTGGTCATCGGTGCGAATGAAAACGGTTGCTTTGGTTAATACCTTGAGGGCGTATTCTTTTCGTATTGGATGCGGGTTGCGTTCCAACTCGAACACCAGCGTATCGGAGGTTAGCAACTCCACCTGCCCAGCTTCACAGAGCGTCAGGATCCCAAGAATGGCTTCCGCTTCCACGGCAATCCGGGGCTGAGTTTTCGTATCAAGCGGACGCTGGATGCTGCACATATCGAGGTAGATCCTCATGTCGAGAGTGTACCTGCTGGAGACATCAGCAGCAACGCTCGGGGATGAACGGCTAACGCCCGCCGTCTCGGGCCGCCGCCCAAACGAAACTTTTCACATTCATCCCGAACCGCAAGCGGGCGGCGGTCAGGTGCAGTGGCTAAGTTAGGCGGCAGCCCCCTGCGGCTTATGACTTGGAGCTTCTCTCCGGATTGCCCAACTCCTTGATGATGTGTTTCGCTAGCCCGTCTTTGATCTCTCGATGCCGGGGGATCGGTTGGGAAATGCCGGTGAGCGGATTGCGATACCAGTCGTGTTTGCCCCCATGCCGCACGAAGACACAGCCAACCCCCTCAATCGTGCGGACCAAGTCTACCCGTTTCATGACACAACAAGTTCGTCTACCTTGCGGACACTCGGCACAGCGCCACTAGTTAGGTCTTGATACAAGTCTCGGAGATGATCCTTGAGGTCGTCAACCGTCTCGCCTTGGGTCCAGTAATCAGGGTAATCTTGCATATAGCCCAGCCACGCACCATCTTCTTCCCAGTAGACAAATTTGATTGTTTGCATCGGACGCATCCTCGCTGATGATTAATGCCTGAATTCTACTGAATTGTAGAAGATCTCCACAAGATGACCGTCTCTGACGCCTAACGTGTCCTGCTCAGGGGCAAGGCCCCAACCGAGACCTCTCACGTTCAATCTGAAGCGCAAGCGGGGCCGTGTCCCCCTGCACCAGGTGTGTTAGGCGTCAGGAACCCGATACCAGTACTGGTAGACGTCTGCAAACCCAAGCTTGGCATACCGATGCCGGGCCGGGGCATTGCGGGTCATGACCTGAAGGTAGGCGTGAGCAGCGGCGTGCGCCTGCGCCCACTGCACCATGCCCGACACGAGTTGCGCACCATACCCTTTGTGTCGTTGCTGCCGATCAGTCACAAGCTCAAACAGGCCGAAGTACTCCTGCTCCAGCACGCCTAAGCCACACGCCACGATTGTGGCGGAGTCAGCCAGCACGGCCAGCACCCGTTTGGCAGGAAGGGCTTGCCGCATTTCCTTATGCGTTTGCGGCTTGGCGAGCGGAGCAGCACTCAGCCGACAAAAGGTGTCTAACCAGTTGTCCACGGTCTCATTACGCCGCTCTCCCACCGGCGCGGTCTGAATGGCGCGGTCTCCCCAATTGAGGTGTTGGACATGGGTGCGATCCATAAGCCGATAGTGACGTCTGACAAGAACTTGCTCGAGGTCAGGAGGGACCGCAAACGGCGTGAGGCGAAAACTGGCAGGCTGTTCTTTCTCGGCATAGAGTCGTTCACAAAGCTCAATCTTCTCCTCGGCGTTGAGGCTGGAGCCGAACAACGGGGGCACGGAGTTTGCGCGCTGGGTATACCCTCTGGCGAAGCGCAAGAGCCAGCCAGCGAGGAGCATCTGCTGGAGCGCGGGCCACGCCTTCAGAGAGGCTTCTTCAATACGTCTGTGCAACATGGATTCTCTCTCTCAGCTTTGAACTGTGACGCTTAACGCCAAAGCTCACCGCGAGCCGCCCAACTGTCACTTTCGGTGTTAGGCAGAACCGCAACCGGGCGGCGATGCGGTGCAGCGCTTTGCTAGCCCATCCCTATGGTTCGGCATCAGCCGGGAGCGCCGCGATGACGGAGCGCAACAGCGTATTGACCGACTCTGAGGATTTGAAGACTGCGGCAACATCTGGATCAAGCACAACGGCAATCGTCCCAATTCCCACCTGCTCAGCGAAGCGGTTGGGTTTTGCCTTCCTGTAGTCGAAGCGGTATTCCCGACGCATATCCTCAGAGAGAGCCTGGGTCTTCTTACGAGCTGACGTTTTCTTCATAGTCTTGCCGTTCTCTTTTGGTTGCTTGCCGTGCGCTAAAGAGTCTGATGGCTGTTTCCCGAGCTGTAAAACATACTAACAGCAGACGCTGCTTGGCTGAATGCCCAATAATGACCTCACGTGGTTCTTGACTTGAGTGTTCTGCATCATCGAATATGCGAGCCAGGGGGTCCGAAAAGACTGTAAGCGCCTCCTCACATGAGACACCGTGCTTTGTAAAATTTGCTGCTGCCTTCTTTGGATCCCACTCGAAGCGTAAACTCATTGCTAAGTTGAAATCCTACCATCTCTACAAGAACTTCCAAGCTCTTCACTGGCTAGGCTGTGCGCTAAGGCGTGATCCCTCGTGGAACGTCACCTTCGTGGATGTGCTCTGTTCGTTGCATCGGTCGGTAACGCTTGTGCTGATTATTATACAGGGGTTGTAGGTCGTAGATTAGGGTTGCCTCCAGTCGTTTCCGTTCCACCGCGTCAGCTGGCGCAAGCGCGGCGAAGAAGAGATTACCCGACCCGTGCATGGCTGCTTCGACCGCATACGCCGTGCCTCCCACGTATCGATCCCACGGATCATCAGTCTCGCCGACCCGTAAGACTCGCTCCTCCGGATCGGTCTGGAGGTAGATGCAGGGGCGGCCACGGAAAGTTTCGCGCAGCCTCAAAAACCCGGTGAAGCGTTGCCAGTTCAGATGAATCACAAAAGCTTCCATGAGCGGGCTAACATTCTCGCTCAGGGGCGCGAACGGAGTGAGCGTCCCTTGCAGCGGCGGGTTAGAGCTTACCTCACCCTTACCAACACCATCAGCCCCGACGCCCATTCCAGTTTCAAAGAAACGAAACTCTGCTGCCGCTCAAGCTCGCTGACGAGCTGCGAGACACGCGGAGCATGGCCTGCCGGCCAATTTGTCTGGGGCAACAGATCATCAATAATGTAATAGCCGCCCTTGGCGACGACCTTAAGCGCCAGCTCCAACGCCGAAAACTTCCCTGGCCAGGAATCGGCAAACACCACCTCAAACCGCTGACTCTGCACAGACTTCAGGAACTCCTCGCCTTCCTGGCAAATGAAGGTGACCCTTGGATTGTTGCCAAGGTGCTTCCGCGCAACCTCTTGGCACTGCGCATCGTTGTCAATGCTCACCAAGGTAGAGGCGTCGTCCATACCCTCAAGGAGCCAAGCGGCCGAAATGCCTGTACCTGTTCCAATCTCAAGGACTCGAGCGCATGGTTTTGAGGCAGCCAGAAGCCGCAGCAGAGAGCCCGTTTTCGGCTCTGATGCCATGGGGAATCTAAGCTGCTCGGTATCTGCAACTATAGCTTCCAAGACTCTTGGCCTCTTTGCGACTTCCCACATTGCTTCTATGCTCCCTCAAGCTCTAACGGGCACGCCTCAGCCGCCGCAGCCCAACCGTGTCTTTTCAGATTCAGCAGGAACCGCACGCGGGCCGCGATGCGCTGGAGGGCTTCGTTAGGCATGTCTTTGAGAGCCAAAGTGGAGACGGCGCTGGTCTTCAACGTTGCGACAATCTCGTACCGGCACTCTCGTTGCATGACTGCCTCTAGTGCTTAGGGCTTCTTGGGCAGACGCGTATCTTGCGCCGCTACCGCTTGCCACTGCCCTTGCCGCTTCACAAAAACGTCGGTCGAACGGAACTCCCAACTGACCTCTTTCCCCTCAATGTTGTAGCGCCAACTGCTCGGGCATGTCACGACAGCGGCGTCGCCGTAAACCCGAATCCGTAGGTCTCCCAACGTGTAAGCCGTGACCACTTGCTGGCGGGCCAAGGCGATAAAGTGGGACTTATCATACACCTGCCCCTCCTCGTCGGTAAAAATGAAATCCTCCGCCATGATACGGTCAAGGGTCTGCGTATCCCGCTGCTTGTACGCTTCCCACCATTCGTGCTCCAGCTTCCGCAGCGCCTCTTCTTCTGCCTGCTGTTGCGCGAAGGTCGGCAATGCTGCCAGCATCAGTATCAGCGCGAAACCTCCTACTCTTACGTGTCTGCTCATGTCCTCCCTCCTTTGCGGTAGGCAGTCAACTGAAGACTCGCCGTGAGCTGCCACCTGTCACCCCTTAGCTCTTTACCCCTAGGAAAATGCAACCTTTTGCACATGCCTAACGCCCCGCCTCAGCTGCCGCGGCCCGGCCGAGACATTTCATATCCACTCAGAACCGCGCGCGGGCCGCGGTCGGCCTGGAGGCGATGGTTAGGCCACCGCCTAGAGCGGGCACCGCAGCCTGCCCTGCAGGGTTTCTCGGTCCTCTCAGCTCCCCTTGCGGCCCAGTGTTTCGCTCTTCCTATGGCCCTTCCTCACTATTCCTAGCGACCCGGCCTCCCCTGCGGCCTTGCCTCTCCTCTCCTGATCTCTGCTACGCCTCCTTAGGCTCAGGATGCCCCTTGTAGGAAGGCTTCTTCTGCGGCGTGCGGCAACTCGATAGGAACGAAGAACCTTTGGGGGTATAGGTAATCTTCTCCTGATTCATCGATCACCCGCACTAGGTTGTGTTTGGCTGCTTTCTCATCCGGCAGCACTTGATAAATCTTCCGCAACTCTAGGGAAGCCGGGTACCCAGCATTCTCGATACAGACGGCAAACTGTGGGGGAGCTTCTTCTGTCTTCATAGCGTTTAATCCAGCAATTCCTTAACCTTCATTTCCTTCTTGCCAAGGCCCTGTGCCTCATACCAATGCAGTTCAGCAGCGGATTCCGCCCCATCCTCAAGTCGAACAAGCGCAAGCCCCTTGAGCTTCCGCCACCGTCCTGAGCCATAAGTCTTGCGCAACCGCTCGATGTCATGAATTCTGCTGCTAACAGCAATGACTTCTATGTCCGTGATTTCGCCAATCACTTCAAAAATCATTATGCCCCATGCTGCCAAGTGCAGCCATAAGATTCAAGGGTGCGGCCTAACGTCTTAGGGATAAGCTGCCGCCGGCAGCGAAGCTACCATACTCTGCTCTGCCGCGAACCGCAACGAACAGACGCTGCAGGCGGTGTAGCAGAGACGGCTGGGGGTCGGCTTCATCCCCTACTTGGACGGCACTACCAGTCCTGCCGCCTCGGCTACGGGGACTCTAAGGGCAACTCCTGTCAAGGTAGAAGGCCCTTCAGGAGCACGGCAATCTAGGGTGGCAATCTAGAGTCAGGTCTTGCAGTAATACATGGCGAGGAACAGTGAAGGCTAAGGCAAAAATGCTCTTATGCAAAAAGAAAGACCTGACCCCATTTTTCCCCACCATTTTTTCCCAGCACCCTTTAGCAAATGAGGAAACTCCGCTGTCACGGCCACCTAGCGACATCCAGGTGCCGCTGCCTCCGCCGGGCAGCCTTTGGCCTTTTGCAGCAACTTCTCCGCCCACCTCCTCCAGCTCTCGGACATCCGAGGAACGGCAAGCAACCGCTCAGCCTCAGCGCGATCACGGGTGTAGATGCGAAATACCTCTCGGATGGTGAGATCATGCTCGGGTCTCTCAACGACCCGGATCTCATCTCCGGCGCCCACCTCCCCCTCGACGACTATGCGCAGGTAAGCCCCGGGTCGCCCCGCCTCGCTGAAGCGGCGCGGAAACCTCTTATCGTTCATCCGCACGCCCAGCCGCCAGCATGGGATGCGCGGCGCGGAAACCTCAAGCACAGTGGTACCGATCTCCCAACGCTCTCCGACCAGCGCAGAGTTCACCTCGATCCCTTCCGTCGTGAGGTTTTCGCCAAACTCACCGTAAGCCAGCGCTCGGCCGACCTCCTGTTCCCACCACCGTACGTCTTCGACGGCGTAGGCATAGACTGCTTTATCGGGTCCCCCGTGGGCCTTGCGATCCGCCTGATCGTCTCCGGCAAGGTTGACACCTTGGGCTGCGATCCGACCGCTGGCAGGTGATTTCCAGATAGCACTCTTGGCAGGGCGGCCGTTGTAGTCGAACTCGCGCACGGGACCGACGTTGACTGAGAGAACCTTTCCTACGGTAGTCACCATTAGCTCGCCTCCTTCCAGGCGCGGCTAACGCTGCGCCTCAGGCGCCGCGGCCCGACTGTGTCTTTTCGGATTCACTCCAAACCGCACGCGGGCCGCGGTCGGCCTGGAGGCGATGGTTAGGCCTTCCGTGTCTGTCGGTCTCTTTTGCCAAGCTGACTCGCCCGCAAGTGCATCTCCCCCCGCATGACGTACAGAACGAAAACTCGCTCGCCAGCGTAGCGATAGAATACCCGACACGGCGGCTCGACGATCTGCCGATACCGTGAACCGCGTAGCTCTCGGGGCCGCGAACCGCTTTCCGGATACATCGCAAGCTGCTCGACATGTTGAAACACCCGTTGCACCAAACTGCGGGCTGCTTCAGGATTCTCCAAGGCAATGTAATCAGCGATGGCGTCGAGGTCGCTCAGCGCGGGCTCCGTCCAAATCAACTCAACCATCGCGCCATGCGTTTCTTGGCTTCGGTATGAGAGACAATGCGGCCCTGCTCAATGGCCTGTTCCCCGCGCGCAATGCCTTCGAGTATGGCTAGTCGTTGGTTGAGTCTCTCATACGTTTCCACATCCACGAGATAGGCTGCCGGGCGTCCATGCTGGGTAATCAGCACCGGAACTCTCGCGCGGTCTACCTCTGAGATGATCTCGGTTGCCTTCCGCTTCAAAGTTGTTACGAGTTCAGTACGCCTGTGAGTGATACTAAAGTAGCACTACCTAGAACGCAAGTGAGGAGAGGCCTAACGCTCAAGCACACCGCGAGCCGCCCAACCGCGGCCTTTCGGGTTCATGCCAAACCGCAAGCGGGCGGCGATGCGGTGGCGCGCCGTGTTGGGCGACGCGCTTTGCGGTTCGAGTCTTTACCGGCTTCCGCACCAGTGAGCCTAAAGATCAAGCGGAACCTCTTGGGCCACGGCTTCGGGTCGCTGCTTCCAGATGTCCGACGTGTCAACATATAACTCGACGGTGTTGCCATCGGGATCCTTGAAATAGATGGATTTGGTCACCTCGTGATCGTACGCCTCAACTTTGATGCCTGCCCGTTCGAGCTGCACCTTCGCCTCACGGAGTTCCTCGATCTGAGTCCCAATCTTGAAGCCGACGTGGTCTAGCCCCGGGGCATTTGTGGGCGTGTCCACTGCATCGTCCCCGACCGCTGCTACAGCAAAGTCGTGATGGTCGCCCAAGGTAAAGAAGGTTATTGAAAGCGCAGGCAATCGAGCGGCAATCGGGATCCCGAGAAGTCCATGGTAGAAAGCTTCGGCGCGTTGCTGGTCGCGGACTTTGATCACGACATGACCGAGTGACTGGATCTTCATGTGTACTCCTTCCTGCGAAACGAAAATCGCTCCGTTTGTTATATTGCACGAGCCTCACCTCGCCGCCCAACGCCAAAGCGCACCGCGAGCCGCCCCACCGCGGCCATCCGGGCTCATTCCAAACCGCAAGCGGGCGGCGACGCGGTGGAGCGCCATGATACTCATCCAGGCCTCCTCCGCTGCACGGTGCAGCGGTATGGTGGCTCAACCCCATATCACCCCCAAGGAGGAGACCTGGATGAACTTCTTTACGCAGCAGCCTAAACATTATTGCGGGATCGATCTACAGGCGAAAGCGATGTACGTCTGTATCCTCGATCAAGCCGGGACCCTTTTGGTCCATAAGAATCTCCCGACGACGCCCGAAGCGTTTTTACGGATCATTGCCCCGTAGCGCGAGGATCTCGTGGTCGGGGTCGAATGCATTTTCACGTGGTAGTGGCTGGCCGACCTCTGGAGTAAGGAAGGAAGCGCCTTTGTTCTGGGGCAGGCTCTCTCTATGAAGGCCAGTCATGGGGGCAAAGCCAAGAACGACAAAATTGAGGCCCACAAGATTGCGGTCTTATGGCGGGGCGGGATGTTGCCCCAAGCCTATGGGGATCCTGCCGAAATGCGGGCCACCCGGGATCTCTGGCGCCGCCGCTGTCACGTGGTGCGCAAAAGAGCGGACCTCTTGGCCCACAGTCAGAACACGAACAGTCAGTACAATCTCCCGGAGATCGGCAAGAAGCTGGCGTACAAGGCGAATAGAGAAGGAGTCGAAGACCACTTTCCCGATCCCCGCGTGCGCAAGACGATTGCAGTCGAGGTGTCCCTCATCAATCACTATGATCAACTCTTGGGTGAGGTGGACCTCTACATTACGCGCAGTGCCAAAGCGCACGACGTGCAAACTTTTTCTCGACGCCCCTCCGGCCCTGGGATCGGGCAGATTCTGGCGCCGGTCATTTTGTCTGAGATTCAAGACAGTGCCCGGTTTCCCCGCGGGCAAGACTTTGTCTCCTACTGTCGCTTGGTGCAATGCGCCAAGGCGTCGGGAGGCCAGCGGCTAGGCACGTCGGGCAAAAAGATCGGCACCGGGCACGTGCGCTGGGCGTTTGCTGAAGCCGCTGTCCTTTTCTGACGGCACAATCAGCCGGGGAAAGAGTATTTTACAAAACTCGAACGCAACCATGGCAACGCCAAAGCGCTGACCGTGCTCGCGCACAAGCGGGGCCGGGCGGTGTACGACATGCTGTCGCGGGACCACGCGGTTGATCTCAATCGCGTGGTCACCGCGTACCCGCTGAGGGGCGAGACGGAGCCCGCCGTCTAACTGGCCGATAACGGGCAGAGCCCCTGCTGAGGTTCCTTCCTTATCTATACCGCACGGACTGTGCGGGCATATCTGGACGACAGACCCGGAGCCGCAGGCTGTGAGTGGACCGTCTCTGCCGCTCCTCTTCTTGGTGATCCGTCACCAAGGGTCCCGTGGCTGCCCCTCCCCCGAGTCTGACACGAACGAGGAGTGTCTCACGACACAACCCGCTACTTTGAGAAGACCGGCATGAGGGGACAGAAGAGTTTCTCGGGCGTGGCGCCTGCGGGGGCCACGGTTTTCCGTGGCAGATGTTTCACGGGAAACATCGACCCTCCATAGGTGTTTGGTGCAGTCTCAGGCTGTGACCAGCAACCGAAATCAAGTCAGCCCCGATCGCTTGGCCCAGACGCTTCACTATTTGTTTCTCGGACGGCCACCCCGCCCCCGCGATGCATCCGTCTGTCCGCTTGACACCGGAGCCCTGATAGGGGTTAG
>JACQEL010000179.1 GCA_016200595.1 Deltaproteobacteria bacterium | reverse complement strand
GGGGGATCAATCCCCCGGCTACCCTCAACTGCCCCGAAGGGGCTGAGAGCCGGCTTCCGCCGGCGGTGTGAGGGTAGCCCGATGCTTTAGCGTCGGGCGTAAATGGCGTTGGGCTTTAGCTTCGTAGGGTGGGCACGGCCCACCTTGTTCTTGAAAGCTGACCGCCAAGAGCTGATTAGTCATTTTCCTGCAACCAGCCGCCACTGCGTGAGCGTGACGTCTTCGTGGTCTTCCCACGCCACCTCAACCTCATCCCCGATTTGCACATTTTGTTGGGGATCGCCCAGCAGGTTGCCGATCATCCGCACGTTTCCGGCGTCGGGTAATTCAATCAAGACGATGAGATAAGGCACACGCTCCCTGAGAGCAGAATGGACCGGATGCCAGACCCGTTCGAAGGCGTATACCTTGCCCCGTCCGGAGCACTCGTGCCAGCCGATTTGCGGTGAGCGACAACGGTGGCAGATCCACTCCGGGCCGAACTGAAAGGTTCCGCAGGCTTTGCAGCGTTGTACGAGCAGTCGATGATTGCGTGTACCTTCCCAAAAGGCAGCGTCGAGCCCATCTGGTGCCGGTGCCGGCAAAGGCGCGCCTGAGGGCATGTAGGAGGCCATCGTATCGAATCCGTGAGACATAAGGTTCTCCGTGCTACGTTCGTGCTTCGACAGGCTCAGCACGAACGGATAATCTGCGACAGTTGGGATACCTCCCCGTTCGCCCTGAGCCCTTCGACGGGCTCAGGACAGGCTTGTCGAAGGGTGAACGAGGTATAGTTCGGCAACTGGTTAATTCCGTAACAACAAATTACTGACCGGCGAGACCATCGGGCCCGCGGCAACCAGACAGACGCGTGCATCTTTCACCTGACAGGTGGAGTCACCGCGCAGTTGCCGCACGCCTTCTAACACGAGTTCGAGCCCGTGCATGTAGGCCTCGGCGAGATTCCCGCCGCTGGTGTTGATCGGGAGGTTCCCCTCCGGCCATTCCAGGTTGCCTCTCGTGCAGAACGCTTCAGCCTCATCGGCGGTACAGAAGCCGTGTTCGACAATACTCATAAGCACACCGCCAGTGAAATTTTCATAGATCTGCGCCACGTCCACATCCTGCGGCGTGATTCCGGCCATGCCGAACAACCGCGGGGCGAGGGTCTTGAAATTCGAGGTCGCGTAGTCCGGATCGTTATGGGCGGTGACCCACTGGCGGTACCCCGACCCTTGGGCGGCTGCCATGAGGTACACGGGCTTGTGGGGCAAGTCGCGCGCCCGCTCCGTCGTCGTCAACACCACCGCGGCGGAACCATCGTTTTCTTGGCAGCAGTCGAACAGGTGGAACGGTTCGACGATCCAGCGGGAATTGTCATACGCTTCGCGCGTGAGCGGACGGCCATACATAATGGCGCGGGGGTTGCGCTGGGCGTGCTTGTATGAGGCCAGTGCGATGCCTGCTAAAGCCTCCTGGCTGATGTTATGCTCGTACATAAACCGCTGCGTGCGCATGGCAAACATCTGTGCCGGCGACATCAGGCCATAGGGTGCGGTATAAGCCTGAGCACCTCTCACGCGTGCGCCAGCATGCCCCTGGCCAAAGCGGCCGAACTGGCCTTGCGCGAGGGCGCGGAACGCGACGACGTGTTTGGCATATCCAGCAACGATCGCCGCGGCGGCATTGCCCACGGCGCCAGCCATGCCGCCGCCGCCGCCACCCCAGTGCATATTGGAGAATTGAATCTGGGGGATGCCGAGAGCCCCGGCTAGTCGTGTGGGATCGTTACGATCATCACTATACGAAGCAAACCCATCGACATCTTCGATGCGCAAACCAGCGTCAGCGACCGCCTTTTGGATTGCTTCCAGCGCCAGCTGAAACTCGCTGACTGGCGCCTGCCCTGCTTTGTAGTAGCGGGTTTCACCGATGCCAACGATAGTGACTTTGTCTTTGATAGAATAATCCGTCACGTTTCCCCCTTTCTTGGCTGCACGGTGTCTTGCCTATTCGGTGCTATGAGTTATCACACCTGAAGAGAGAAGGAGAGTAGTGTATGCCGCGCATGAGCAAAGAGGACTTTATCCGTGATGTGGGACAAAATCTTGATCTACCTGAGGCTTTAGTTGGACGCATGACCGCGCCGCGTGCTGCAGATGACCCGCGTGGCGAAGGCTGGAAACTCGTGCGCATGCCCTTGCTCGAGGAACTCAAAGAATTCGGGCTGGAAGGCCGTTTCGCCTCTGCCGGGTGGCGTACGGCATTGCGCGCCATCCTGGAGGAATAAGACTGGTTGCGCGGATGGGATTGAGCCTGAGGCGGAACCTTGATAGGCGTCCCGTTCTGAGAGTAGACAGCGAGAGTATCTATGGCAAAAGTGTGGTTTGTCCGGCCGCATAACCGCCTGATCGCCTTAGGCGGACGGCTAGTATATGAGGGATCGTTGGATTCATTTCTCTGGCCGTTGGATATCGGCCTGCACCGTTTCTATACTGAGGGAGGGCTCTTCCCAGATACTGAGCCGCTTCCTCAAGAGTTTGCTCGGGAAGACCTGGTGCTGGTGGAAGTAACCCCGGCGGATGTCTCTCCAGGAACGAACTATCGGGTGGGATTCTATTCCTCTCCCTATTCGCCGAAGGCAGCGCTCGCGCGCTTAGGGCCGCGGGAAGGGCGTAATGAGTAAAACGTAAAACGTAAGAAGGCAGGTGGAGTGGTTACGTTTTACTCATTACGTTTTACGTTTTCCCTGTAGCCAATGCAGCGGCGACGACCCGCCGCTGAACCTTGCCGGTGGCGGTACGCGGGATTTGCGCGACCAGGTGAATAGTCTTGGGAACCTTAAAGGCGGCGAGCCGTGTACGGCAGTGACTAAGCAGATCCGCCGCGCTGGCCTCTCCGCGCAGCACTACTGCTGCCGCTACCTCTTCTCCGTACTTGGCGTCGGGCACACCGAAGCACACCGCTTCGGCCACCGCCGGATGGGTGAGCAGCGCCTCGTCGATCTCGCGGGGAGAAATCTTTTCCCCGCCACGGTTGATTAATTCTTTCAGACGGCCAACCAGGGTGAGATACCCGTCGGCATCGAGGACGCCTTGGTCGCCGGTGCGAAACCAACCCTGCGTAAAAGCGGCGGCGTTGGCTTCGGGGTTATTATGATAGCCCCGCGTGACGTTTGGTCCTTTGACGACGACTTCACCTTGCGATCCGGTTGACAAGAGGTCACCGGCGTCGTTCATGAGGGCAATTTGTACGCCAGTACCACGGCCCACCGATCCCGGCTGGCGTGGCTCAGGCGGCAGCGGGTTAGAGGCCATTTGATGAGCGGCTTCAGTCATGCCGTAGGCTTCGAGCACCGGGCAGCCAAAGCGTGATTCCAGACCAGTCATGGTAGCTGGCGCCAGGGCTGAACTACACGAACGGATGAAGCGTAACCCACTCGTTCCTGGTGCCGGAGCCTGATCTTCATCCGCACGGGCGAGCAGCACTTGATGGATGGTCGGGACAGCTGTGTACCAGGTCGCCCGGTGGGCGGTGACCGCCGGCCAGAAAGCGCTGGCGCTAAAGCGCGGCGGGACGACGATCGTGCCGCCTGAACGCAGGGTGGCCAGGGTCGAGGCGACTAAGCCATGCACATGAAACAAGGGCATCACGCATAGTGAAACGTCGGTCGGCGTTAACGCATAAGTAGCGACAACATTGGTTGCCGAGGCCAACAAATTGGCGTGGGAGAGCGGCACACCCTTGGGGCGGCTAGTCGTGCCGCTCGTATGAAGGAACAGCGCGGCGTCGTCTGGCACCGGATCGGTCTGCACTCGTGGCAAAGAAGATGAACCGGCAATGGTAAGACGCACCTGGCCGGCGGGAGAAAGCGAGGCTTCAAGGAGCAGGGTGCCGGCTGGCATAGCTGCTCGTGCCTGTTCTCCCCCTCCTGGTGGTACGATCAGCGCTTTGGCTTCAATGTCTTCCAGGTAAAAGCGGAACTCCTCCACGGTGTAGGCAGGGTTGAGTGGAGCGGCCGTGGCTGCGGCCGTGGTCACAGCCAGGAAAGCAGTGATGATCTCGATACCGTTGGGGAGAGCCATTGCCACCCGGTCGCCGCGTCCGAGCCCAAGTGCTTGGAGAGTAGTGGCGAGCGTTTCCACTTGGCCACGAAGGGAGCCATATGTGATTACCGGCCCACCTTCAGGCATTACCAGAGCAGGGTGAGAGGAGTCACCGATAGCCAGTAAGTCGCGAAGCGTATGAAAAGATTGGGCATCCATAAGCCTGTTTCTATCTCAAGCAAGGCCTAGATGGCAATCCTAGTAAAGGAAAATGATTGCGAGAGACCAGTCCTTAATCTAATGGCCCGACTTGCAGAGGGCAGGGCTGGGTGGTAAGTCCTACCCCATCTCGCACAGGAGGGTGGTGATGAGCGAAGAAAAAGATCTGCTTAAATATGCATTTGAGGACACGCCGACGGTCTTTCAGGCCCTCGCCGGCCAACGGACCCATCGAGTGTTCAAAGGTTTTTCCAAAGACATCTCACAGCCCGAAGTGCATGGCGGTACCGGTCGCACCCTGGAGATGAAAGGGCCGTGGTTCGAGCCTGGCACCACACCGCTCACGTGGGAGGGCAAGGAGGTAGCTGAGGTCGAGCCGCTGACGGAATTAGAGACTGCCCTGATTATGTGGGCGGCCTGCGGCCCCAACGGCATTGTCGGTGGGGACATTGGTGTCAATGAGAACCTCTCGACTATGGTGTGCATGGCCGGCCGGACCATCCCCGGCCCGTGCAACGATGCCGCGGTAAACATTATTTTTGCCAACGACGAGGGGACCTTCCTCTACAAACCCACCTATAATCGCGAGCGCCCTGTAGAGATCGAGACCGAGGAAGACTACGAGAAAGTGCTGAAGTGGTTTCGCGAAGGCACGATCAAGCTTTCAGACAAGCGACCAGACATCGATTGGTCGGTGATGCCTGGCCGGCCCCTCGGTATTTACCAAGTCAACTCGAACAAGCCAGGCTCGACGGTGATCTTCCCGGTCTGTGGCATGGCGCATGAACTGATCAACTATTACTTCGCGGGTTTTGAATTCCTGGGATGGTATCTGGTTGATGAAGAAACGATGAAGCCGGCGGGTATGGAAAAGTGGGTGAACGAGGCGAAATACGCTCTCCACATGCCCTTTACCATCCGTCAGTACGAGACCTTCTTTGCTCTTACCGAAGCCAACCCGGTGGGCATGACCGTGCAAAATATTCGCCTTGCGGCAGAAGCGATGGGGCTGGGAAGCTGGAATCATTCTACGAACATGGATCTGATCTTCGGTGGCTTCGATGCAGTGGCGCGGGCGGTCGGCATGAAGGAGGATCAATTCGTTCAGACCAAAGGGCTAGGTTTTACGTACTCGACCATCAACGGCGGCAATAACTACGTTGGTATTCCTGGCGTCCTGGAAGGCAAAGGGTTGCCGGCGCCGTGGAACAAGAGTCCAGAGACGGTGGTTGAGGAGATCTTCCACGACAAATACAAGCAAGGTCATTTTTTCTCCGACGGCACGGAATTCTTTGCCCTCGACAAGGGGCCGTACAAACCTGAGGTACTCGAAGCCATTCGCAAACATCCGAAGTCACGCATTGCCGATTGGTGTGTTGATGCGGCCAAAGCGGTGGTGCGTTACTGCTTTGACAAGTGGGGACGCTATCCGGTCTACTTCAGCGACTTCCAGAACCCCTACTTCATGATCGAAGTTGGTCACGTCGATGAGAAATATTACGACACCAAGAACATCTCCGGCTACGTGAACCAACGCATCCGCAGCCATAACAGCCGCTGGCATCGGCAGTTGGCGGCGATGAAGAAAGCCGCTTAGAAAGCAGAGCAAACGAGAAAAGGGTAAACGGGGAAATGGGCAGACCTTCAGCTTAGTCGTTTCTGCCTTTTCCTTTCTTCGGGAGCCTCCTACTTCGGGCCGAAATAGGGTTCTGGTTCCCGCAGGTGCGAACGAAACACTTTGAGCATCATCGAGCGAGGAGTGTGCAGCAAACTCTCTAGACTTCCAGCCTCTTCCACATGCCCGTTCTCCAGGACCAGCACGGAGCGGCACAAGGCGGTTACCTCGAAGGGATCATGCGAGACTAATATGAGTGTGAATCCCTGGTTTGTGGCGAGCCCGGAGATTTCCTTCAGCAAGGCAGTTTTTGTGATCAAGTCGAGGCCTGAGAACGGCTCATCAAGCAGTAAGTAGGTCGGCCGCACGGCGATGGCCCTCGCCAACGCGACACGCTGCTGCTCGCCTCCGGAGAGTTTCCCTGGCCTGCGAGCCGTGAGGGACTCAATGGCACACAGAGCCAGTGCCTCGTGGGCTCGTCTCTGTGCCTCCTGGTATGTTAATCGTGCCCCAGAGAGCCCTAATAGAATGTTCTCTTTTACCGAAAGATTGGGCCACAGCGCCAGGTCTTGGAAGACCATTCCCACCCTCCGCCGATGTGGTGGGATCACGACCTTATGAGACTGTGAGGCGACACGGCCCTCTAACAATACCTGACCGGCAGACGGAGCTTCCAGGCCAGCAAGGAGGCGAAGGACAGTGGATTTCCCGCTCCCCGATAGACCGAGGATGGCTAGATGCTCACCGGCAGAGACGGTGAAGGACACATCCGAGAGGACCGGACGCCCGTCATAAGTTTTCGCGACCGCGCGAAATACGCATTGCGACTCGCTCATACCCTCTGTTTCCCTACTATTGTCCATCCTACCATTAGGAGCCCCACGGCTGCCCCAGCATAGACGAGACTCAGAGCAGCGACCAAGGACTCCGGCGCATTGGCCATCACTGTGAAGATGGCCAGCGGTAAGGAGCGTGCTCCGGGTGGATGGAGTAGTAACACGGTACTGATATCAGCCGTGGCCAGCAGCGCAGTAAGAAGCAAAGCCACAGCTCCACTCGGCCCCAGCAGGGGAAGTACGACGCGCCATACGTACGTCGTCAAGGATACCCCGTGTACTGCGGCAGCTAAGGTCCAGGAAGTCGCAATCTCTCCCCAGGCACGCAACCCGAGAAGGGTAGCGATGGGAAAGAAGCGTAGTCCGAGCACTGCACATACAGTGATGCGGCTGCGCAGGAAGGGGTCTGCCCATGCAGGGGCTGCAGCGGCAAGCTGAACGACCCCGAGCGCGGCCAACGTTGGGGGCAGGGAGAATAATGCCAGAGACATGCTGATGCAGACAACCCGGAGCCGTTCCTCACGCCCAGCACAGACCGCCAGCAATATCCCGAGCACCGCTGCTATCACTCCTGCCCCAGTAGCATAGATCAAGGTGTTGCCAGCCGTACGCACTAGCTCTCCCGAGGCCTGAAGCCATGTCTCACTACCGGCAAGCGGGAGTACCAGGCCGAGGAACGGGGCAAGGGTATTGGTAAGAGCGAGCACGAAGAGGACTACCACCGCCACACCTCCCATGCTGCGGTGTGGGACACGGCGGGGAGCATACACTTGCCGGACCATCACTTCGCTCGCCAGCCGGGGGGCCGCGAAGAAGGCTAAAGGTAGTGCACTCGTAAGGACGATCCCTGCTAGGATTGCACACTGCTGCCCGGCAAGTGGGAAGTCATAAAGGGCCGAGAAGCTGATCAGGATCTCGGCCGCTACGGTGCGTAGGCCGAAAATTTCTCCAGGACCCGGGTCCGATAAGGTCCATACGCCGCCGAGTCCGGCAGCGAGAAGCG
The DNA here is from genome assembly GCA_016200595.1 of Deltaproteobacteria bacterium. GTDB lineage: Bacteria > Desulfobacterota > Binatia > Bin18 > Bin18 > JACQEL01. The sequence goes on along the minus strand of JACQEL010000179.1, from coordinate 937 downwards.
CGGGAATGGCCACATGGCGTGACACGGAGAAGAGAACAGTCTTTTCGCCTCCGGCGAGGCGAGCTGCCTCGATTTGGGATCCCGATAACGCCCTGGTGGCCGCGTACGCCACCAGCACCACCAGCGGTCCTGTCCCTGCGGACAGGACGAGAAGGCAGCCAGGGAAACCGGAGAGAAGACTTGTGGCAGAGGGACCAAGACGAGCAGCCAGGGCAGACCATCCAATAGCCAGCAGAAACGAGGGCATGAGCAACGGCAGCGTCAGCAATGCCAGGAACATCCTCCGTCCGGGAAACTCGTAGAGGGCAGTGAGTACACCGGTAGGAAGACCCACCATCAACGATACTGCTGCAACCAGAAGAGCGAGGAGCGCACTGTTTTGCAGCGCGCTGCCAAATGCCGCCCCCATAACGGCGGGGGCTACGGCCAGCGACACTCCCGCGTGCCATAACAGTGGCGCAGCTGGCAATAGTGCGATCACGAGCAGCGTCGTGACCCCCATACTTCGCCATTTCCCCGGCTGCTCAAGCACTAAACAAGAGAGCATATCTACCGGGGCAAGAGACTTGTCATTCTGAGGCCGCCGGCCGAAGAATCTCATGTTCAGTCCTTCGTAGGGCGAGATTCTTCACCTTCGCTCTGCTTCGGTTCAGAATGACCCCCTCAACTTTAATGCGGTGAACTACTAGTACTTCATCGCATTAATTTTGATGAGCAGAGATTGCTTCGTCGCTCCGCTCCTCGCAATGACAAAACAGGCTGTCATTGCGAGCGCAGCGAAGCAATCTCATGGCGAATCCAGGATCCTTACCCCTCAAAATCAATGCGTCAGACTACTAGCTATGCCGATCTACCCACCCCTTCAGGTATCCCTTGGACAGATCCTCCAGCAGAGCAGCGAGCGCGGGGTAATTGACCGACATCGGCTTCAGACGCT
>JACQEL010000178.1 GCA_016200595.1 Deltaproteobacteria bacterium | reverse complement strand
ATTCGTAGGCGGCATAGTTCAAGCCCAATCCCAGGACTGCGGCCACCAGCGGGCTCAGTTTGATGCCGAGATTGGGCAAGGCGTAGAAAATGAAGAAGAGTTGAATCAGCAGAGGAGTCCCACGGATGAATTCGACATACAGCCTACTCAGCACTCGAAACGGCTTGGGCAGGTAGAGATAAGTCATCGCAATCAGCAAACCGGCGGAAACGGCCAACAGCATCGAGAGCAGAGAAATCTGCAGCGTGCGGACAGCGCCCCACAAAAAGAGCGGCAGAAATTTTTTATAGCTTACTATTTTGGTCCAGAGCCCCGCTTGTGGATCGATGGCCTTGAGGTACGCCAAGTAGCCCGTGGGTGCGATTCCCTGGGGGACGGCTTGCTGGAGATATTCTGCCATAGCCGGCGTCCAGAGATTCCACTTGGCCAGAATCTGCGCCCAGATCCCCTTGGCAACAAGGCGAGCGTAGGCAGCGTTGATTTGCTCCACTAACTCGATATCTCCCTTCCGCATCGCTATCCCGTAGGCAACTCGACCAATCGGGTCGCCGACCTGCGCGAGATAAGGGTTGGGAGCCGCATAGTAGAGAGCGATGGGGTAGTCCAACAACACGGCGTCGAGCCGGCCAAGCGTAAGATCCTGATAGGCGCTGACCTCGTCCTCGTAAGTGCGGATATCGACGTCGCCCTCGGCTCGGAGCAGACGTTCCGCCAGTGAGGCTTGCAGGGTCCCTACGATTTTGCCGTGGCAGTCAGTCAGGGCGGTCAAGCCAACTGTCCCTTGCCGCACGGTCAATTGCTCGAAGGTCAGATAGTAAGGCTGAGAAAAAGCTACCTCCTGACTACGGTCCGGCGTGATTTCAATCCCGTTGATAGCCAGGTCATACTCTCCCCGATTGAGGCCCGGAATCAGGCCGTCCCACTGATTCTGCACGAACTCAGGAGTCATGCCGAGTTCGGCAGCCAGCGCGTCGACGAGGTCAACCTCGAAACCAACCAGCGTGGTGGGATTCGTCGGATCTTGAAACACATAGGGGGCGCCACTGCTGGTATCGGCCGCCCAACGCAGAATTTTGCTTGGTCCGTTCTGTGCCGAGAGTGCCTCTGACGAGGAGGGAAAAAGCAGGGCCTCTAGCATGAGCGGCGCGAGCCCGGCCAACAAGACGAGGGCAAAGCGGAAAGAGCATCGGCGTTGGGTCATAGACTTAGAGAAATCGCTTGAGATATTGCCGCGTGCGCTCGTCTTGGGGGTGGCTGAACATCTGCTCAGGGGCAGTGCACTCCACGATACGGCCATCTTCCATATAGACGATGCGGTCTGAGGCCTCACGGGCAAAACGCATCTCATGGGTCACCACTATCTGTGTCATCCCTTCGCGGTCGAGTGCACGCATGACCTCAAGGACTTCATCGACCAGTTCCGGATCGAGGGCCGAAGTCGGCTCATCGTACAGCATGACATCGGGTGACATTGCCAAGGCTCGGGCAATGGCTGTGCGTTGTTGTTGTCCACCGGACAGGCTGGTCGGATAACGATCGACAAATCCGACCAACCCCACCTTCGCCAAGAGGTCATAGGCTTTCTCCTGAGCCGCTTTCCGGGTCATCCCTTTGACGATCCGCGGAGCAAGAGCCACGTTCTCTAAAACCGTGCAATGCGGAAACAGATTGAAACTTTGAAAAACCATTCCCACTTTGCCACGCAACGCCTGCGCTCGCTGCTGGAACTCCTCGTCTGTGCAGCTTAGGCTCGTCGGCCGCGACAAGGTGATACCGGTAATCTCGACCTGGCCACGCTCAAAGATCTCGAGGCAATTCAAGCAGCGCAGCAGGGTAGATTTGCCACAGCCCGACCGCCCGATAATGGCGACGAGTTGGCCAGGTTCGACCGCAAGATCTACGCCGCGTAGGACAGGAACAACTCCGAAACTCTTCTCGAGTCCTCGAACTTGGATTAAGGGAGCGCTCATCAGCTTGCCTGTACCCACACAATTCTTAGCCAAGTTGTAGCCCGGATGAAATCCGGGATTTCCTGCTCTAATGCTGGCGAGACTCCCACATTTGCCAATTTTGCGCAAGGCGCGGGAAGTATGATCGACTTTTATAAGCAAAGCAGTAGGGCATAACGGTATTGCGTGAAAAAACGCAAAGGTGCACCCTACGAGTATGTGTGGAAGATTTACGCTCACGAGCGATCTCGACCGTCTAGCCGAACATTTTGCTTTCCGCACCACGAACCTCTCTTACACTCCTCATTACAATATCGCCCCTAGTCAACCTGTACTGACGCTCATCGACGCGCAAGAGCCTCGTGCCGGGTTTCTCCGCTGGGGGTTGATCCCGTCTTGGGCAAAAGATCCGGGGATTGGCGACCGGATGATCAACGCGCGCGCCGAGACGGTGGCCGAGAAACCTAGCTTCCGCCGGGCGCTGCAGAAGCGCCGCTGCCTGGTATTAGCCGATGGTTTCTATGAATGGCGAAAAGAGGGGAAAAAGAAAACGCCGATGTTCATTGCTCTTGAATCGCGTGAACCTTTCGGCTTTGCTGGTCTGTGGGAGACGTGGAAATCTCCGACCGGTGAAGCTATTCATTCGTGCACGATCATCACCACCACGCCTAACGCACTCATGGAATCCATCCATAACCGCATGCCGGTCATCCTGCCTCGTGCGGCGGAAACACACTGGCTAGATCGGACGGTTGAAGATCCTCAGTCGTTGCTCCCTTTACTGACGCCTTATCCGGCCGAGGCGATGGTTGCCTATCCGGTCTCTCATCTTGTGAACTCCCCACGAAACGATACCCCTGCCTGTATTGAGCCGGTAGAATAAATGCACTGGCGGTGACTATCAGGTTCCCTCTCCCCTTGTGGGAGAGGGATAGGGTGAGGGGGTATGAAGGTTGACATGCTAAAAGCGCCGTCGTAATCCTGCTGCTAAGTCCGCAGAAGGAGGATCTATGGCCAGAAAACAGATTACCCGCGCAGAGATGCTCAAACGGGTGGCGCGCTTTACGGAATTGCAGCCTACCGATCCCAAGTCCTTTGGCGCTAACATGATTCCTCAGGGAGTGTCGAGCTTCAGCGTCATCGGTCGTGGGGTGGCGGAGAATCCAGCCTTGCAGCCACCTATCAGCGATGCGCAAAGCTTCAACACCGTTATCGTCAAGTCCATGCCGGGCACGGGCGCGCCGATGCATAGCCACCCTACGGTTGAAGTCTTTGTCACCCTCAACAGCCAGTGGGTATTCTTCTGGGGCGAGAAAGAAGAAGAACAGCTCACGTTGGGTCCCTGGGATACGATTTCGTTTCCGCCGGGAGTCATGCACGGATTCCGCAACATTGGCACCGAAGAGGGCTGTCTCTACGCCATTCTCGGTGGGACCAATGCTGGGCGGGTTATGTATGAGAAGGGGGAGTCGGCATGAATTTTGGCCTGATTTTAACCGGCGAAAATCCTCAACCCTGGCAAGTGCCGTCTGCCCAGTTGTACCGCAGCCTGCTCAACCAGGCCGTACTGGCTGAGGAGCTTGGTTACGATAGCGTATGGACCGCAGAGCATCACGGCACCGATGAATACGGGCCTGCACAGTTTCCGGTGCTTGCGGCGATTGCTGCCCGTACCAGACGTATCCGCATTGGCACGTACATCGTCATCTTGCCGCTCTATCACCCCCTACAGGTCGCGGAGGAAGCCGCCACACTCGATGCGCTGTCGGATGGGCGTTTCGACCTCGGGATAGGGCAGGGATACGTGGTGGACGAGTACGCCGCCTTTGGCATTTCCCGGCAGGAACGGCCTTCTCGTATGGAGGAAGGACTGACCATTATCAGAGGGGTATGGGAGCAAGAATCATTTGCCTTCGAGGGGAAACGTTTTAAGGTTGCCCCCTTTTCCCTGAGGCCGCGGCCTGTGCAACCACGCTTGCCTATCTGGGTGGCGGGACGAACGGAGAAGGCAGTCGATCGCGCCGCCCGCCATGGTTGTCACCTCGCGGGCGCTGGCAGTGCGGCTGCTGTGCAGCTCTACGACGCCTGCTTGCGCCGTCAGGGTCACGACCCAAAAGACTTTTATCGAGCGACGCTACGCTTGGTGTATCTCTCTGATACCCGCGAGCGAGCCTGGGAAGAGTGCGCACCGCACGTTTTGCATCGGATGAAGGTCTACACCGACAAGCTCAACGAAGCCGCTGACGATAGACAGACCGGGACAGGTGGATACTTCGGGGTCGATCCGTTACCTTCGCCTGAAAAGCTACGTGCAGCGCAAGGACTGCACTTCTTCGGCGCGCCGCTGATCGTCGGCACGCCGGAAGACGCGATTCAGGAGATTACCCGGCGCGATTCAGGAGATTACCCGGTCACGGGCAGAGGCCGGGGTAACTCACTTGGTGATGTGGATGCAGATCGGTGGGATCGATCCGCGCCGAGCGGAATATTCCATGCGGTTGTTTGCCAAAGAGGTGATCCCACACTTCGGCTAAAAACGGGTTGTCTTATAAGAAAGAATGACACCTAGGAGATGCTGACATGCAATTCAGTAGGCTTTCAGCTAAGGGCCAGATCACGGTCCCCGAAGAGATCCGGCAAGTATTAAAAGTTAGACCAGGGGATCTGATCGTGTACAAAGTACAGCACGGAGAGGTGATTCTCAAACGGGCAGAACCCTTTGATACGGTCTTCCACGAAGCGATTTCTGCTACGCTCGACGAATGGAATACCCCGGAGGACGACGAGGCTTTTCGTGATCTGTGATCTCTGGGACGTAGTAGTCGTTCCTTTCCCCTTTACGGAGAAGGCGGGTGCGAAGCGCCGACCCGCCTTAGTATTAAGCAGTAAGGCTTTCAATGAGAACGGCCATACAGTCCTTGCCATGATCACGACCAAATCGCATGCTCCGTGGCCAGGAGACATCAACATAGAAGATCTCTCTTTGGCGGGACTTCAGCTCCCTTGCATCGTGCGCCTCAAGATTTTTACCTTAGATAATAGACTGATTATCCGATGTGCAGGAAGACTTGCAGAGAAGGATCGTAAGAGCGTCGAAAACTCTCTGCGTCTCTACCTACTCTCTCTTTCTTGATCTGGCTGTGTGAGCTGCGTCAATCTCTTTCCTGAGAGTGAGAAAGGTGGGGCCTCCTAGACAAAACCCCGCCTTTCTCTTAGGCCTTCAACTCATTTCCCATCGACCGAGAACGCCAAGAGGACGTTCCCCGGTGTACCACCCCACTGGCCATAGCCAGAGTTGGTATAGAGCATGCCACCGACGATGGTCGGTCCGCCATTGTCAAAGGAGCCGCCGTTGGCTTTGACCCCGTTGACCGTCGTGTATTCTTGCGCGGCGTTGTAATCCCAGAGCACTTTTCCATCTTTGGTCGAATAGGCACGCAGGTGACTATCGACCGAACCGGAAAACACCACACCAGGAATAACCGAGACCGCCGCGGACTGAGCGGGACTACAGTATGGCCGCTCACCACATCCCGGCGGCAGCACCGACCACACTTTTTCACCTGTCGCTAAGCGCAAGGCATGCATCCCTCCGCCAACCGAACTATCCAGCACGGAGATTGTCCCAATCTCAGGGTCGTGTTTTGCCGATATGCCCATATCCGAGACCGCTACGTAGATCACCTCGTCATCGGCGGCAGGACCCCATTGGATGCCACCGACGAGTCCACCTTTGCCCACCCGTTGCTGCCAGAGAATCTTCCCTTTGTGGTCAGGATCGATAGCATGCACGACGCCCGACTTCTGCCCCGCTACCACGACCCGCTTACCATCCGCCAGCGTACGCAGGATCGCCGAAGAACCGAAGTCGAGGTCAGGCCCTTTCGCTTTGGGGCAGTTGCTGTCATCGCCGGAGTCACAGCCGATGTTCCACGCATCATTGGCCAAAAATTGCTGCGACCAGAGGAACTTGCCGGTCTTCAGCTCGAACGCGACAATCGCATCGCTGGTTTTCGTTGCCGGATCGGCATAATTGTCTCCAGTTGTGACGTAAATCATGCCATGCTCAGGGTCCAGGGTCGGCGACGCCCATATCGACGCCCCTGCGGGTCCATAGAGTTGTACGTCGATCTTGTTCTTGCGCGTCGGCTTCGGTTTCTCGCGGATGGTGTAGGTTTTCCAGATTTGTTTGCCAGTGGTAGCGTCAAGTGCCACAAGGTTGCCGCGAAAGGTACAGCACTCATAGTGGGGCTCGGCCCCGGACGCTTCTTCGAGCGAGGTGATCGGGACGTACAGGCGGTTCTCATAAAAGACCGGCGCGCCAGTGATACGAGCCAAGGGATGAGGATCGGCTTGGGCGGTCCACAGCTCGGTGCCGGTCCGCGGATCAATGGCATGGACCTTTGCAGCAAGATCGCCAAAATAGGCAACGTATTTCGGTGGATTCGTATTCGACAAACGCGCAATACTAATGGCCGTGCGTATGCCGGTCGGGAACTTGCTCGCCCAGTACAGACACCCAGTGGCGGCGTCGAGCGAATAGACTTGCCCGCGTAGCGTGCCGACAAAGATGCGTCCGCCCACGACGGTCGGTTGCGAGGCAACTGTACTTAGAGGGAAGCCAAAGGCCCACTTGAGCTTCAGATTTGGCACTTGCTCGGCGCTCAAGCCGGCTTGTTCAACGGGCTGAAAGCGCGCATTTGCCAGGCTCGCTCCCCAGCCATTCCAGCGGGGACCGTTATCAGGAGGAGCAAACTCTCCTGGCGCCTGCGGGCAAAAATTCGTGGCAGTTTCCTTGAGTTGCGCTTCTCCACCCAGGGGTTTACCGGCGACGAATTCCGCTACCGCTTTGCGCTCGGCGTCCGGCATCCCCAGGCCAAGGAATTTCATTACCCCAGTTTCCAGGGCGTCGAGAATCGCCTCTGGTGTTCTCTGCCGCAACGCGGGCATTTGCGGTGCACTGGAAACTTTTCCATTGTGACAGGACGCACAGCGCTGTTCATAGACTTTGGCCCCCTCGGGTCCAGCCATGGCTGGTGCCGCCCACCCAGAAGAGACTGAGCCCAGCAAGAACATGCTGCAAAGGAAAACTAGGACCAGCACCTTCCCGAGCACCGTTTTACCGAGCCACCGGCCGATAGGATTATTGTGGCACATCTGCCCCTCCTTCCTCTTTTGCTACGGCGCATTGGCTTACGAGTGTTTTCGCGCCTCGGGCTCCAACTCAACTTGCATGGGCAACAAGAAGCGCACGACCATGTTGTAAAAGCCCGTATTCAAGGTCAACTCGACGATCTGTTCCTGATCAAGAAATTTGCGTAAGGCGTCAAAGGTGGCGTCTGATACCCGCACGTGCTGAGTGACTTCGGTCGCATAACGAATGACCGCCCGCTCTGGTTCATTGAAGGCCGGGTCGGTCTCCCACGCTGCCAACCGCTCGACTTGCTCGGGCCGCACCCCTATGCGTTTGGCAAAGGCCTGATGATGGACATATTCATATTCACAGTCTGTTAGTACTCCCATTGATGAAACCTCCGCCGCGCTGGCCCAGAAGGCCACCCTTCGACAGGCTCAGGGTGACCGGATAGGTGTGCGCAATTGTACTGTTTGTATCCGTTCGTGCTGAGCTTGTCGAAGCCTGTCCTGAGCTTGTCGAAGGGGGTGAACGGAGCTTTGTTAGCAGCCAATAATAGCGATCAACTCACGTACACCTTCAGGCGGCAAATTGTCCAGGTCCTCAACTAACGCGATGCAGCGCTCCGTCGGGTTTGTTGCCAAACGCATACGCAAACAATCACGGATTTTCACCAAGTGTTCCTCGCGTGTCAACGGTGGAAGTCCCCAGAACCCCTTGGGCCCCTGGCAGCGAGCAGTTATCCGCCGGCCACCTTGGAGTTCGACCGTTACCTCAACCCACATCTTTTCTAATTCGCCAGGTATTTCTTCGGACTGTGTCAACGTCACCGTGGGCAAGAGGGCAACCATGTCCTGGCGAAAGCGGCGTTCATCGGAAAACGTGCGTACGGTTACTGCTCCATCGAGCAACGCCGCCGCTACCGTGTACTGGAAACTGAACTTGCCTTCCAGTCCGGTGTGCGGGAGCGGCCGGTCCACATAGGGCATCAGCGGCGTGGTAATGCGCACTGAGGTGATCGGGTGTGGACCTGTGATTGTGCTATGCAGTTCAAGGGCTGCGGTGATGGCGAAGTGCGTGGCATATTGGCTCGGAAACATCTTGATGGCAAACCCGGGGTCTACCAATCGGTAAGGACGTCCGAAGGCCAGGAGTGCTGAGAAGTCGAAGCCTTCACCGAAGAAGGCCTCAGCGTAGCCATTGGGCGCTTCGAAGATTTCC
>JACQEL010000177.1 GCA_016200595.1 Deltaproteobacteria bacterium | reverse complement strand
TCATGGCGCAACTGCCACCAGACACCCCGCCGCCGCCGGCCGAGATGCTAGTGCCAGGATCGCTAGTCTTCATTACTCCGACAAGCGTGGAAAACAGCTGGTGGGCATGGAAAGGGGGCGCCAATTGGCGTCACCCCGACGGCGCCGAGAGTAGCATTACCGGTAAGGACAATTATCCGGTGGTGCACGTCTCGTGGTTCGATGCCCAAGCGTATGCCCAGTGGGCCGGCAAACGTTTGCCGACTGAAGCAGAGTGGGAATACGCCGCGCGCGGAGGCCTGGACGGTAAGACTTACGTGTGGGGAGAGGAAAGCCCGTATCAAGGAACCCCACGCGCCAATATCTGGCAAGGTCAGTTTCCGCTGCACAACACTGACACGGATGGTTATGACACGACCAGTCCGGTCCGGTCATACGCACCAAACGGGTACGGCCTCTACGACATGGCCGGAAATGTGTGGGAATGGGTGCAGGACTGGTATCGGCCTGACACCTACACACGCCAAGCCAGTGAAGGCGTCAGCGTGAATCCGCAGGGGCCAACGAGCAGCTACGACCCGCGAGAGCCGACCGTTCCTAAACGGGTCCAACGCGGTGGCTCGTACCTTTGTGACGCGAACTATTGCGCCAGCTACCGCCCCAGCGCCCGCATGAAAACCAGTCCTGACACCAGCCTCGTGCACAGCGGTTTCCGCTGTATTATGACCCCAACCATGGCAGTAAAAATGGCAGCCACGCAACCGCGCGATTAGACTCTGGCCACGGCGACCACCCAGGAATACCTCCTCCTTCACCCCAATGCCGACAGGAGGAAGTCTCCAGGTGAGGAGTACCCTGAGAGGAGGACCCGCTTATGAGTGCTATCGTTCCTAACCTCGAACAGTTTCAGCAACTCGCCGCCAGCCCGGACACCGGTCCGGTGGTCATGCTGAATCTTCTCAAGTTCAAAGTGCGCGCCGACGGTGAACAAGGCTCGGGCGCTGAGGCGTACAGCCGCTACGGCGATGCCGTGGTAAAAATGGTCGAAGCCCAGGGTGGCCGTGTCTTGTGGACAGGTCGCGCCGACCAGATCCTGATTGGTGATCCGCGCGAAGATTGGGATGCCGTCGCCCTCGTTTGGTATCCCTCGCGCAAAGCGTTCATTGATATGGTGACAACCAAAGAATACCAAGAGGCGCACGTCCACCGCGAACAAGGTCTCTCAAGTACGATTGTCATCGCTTGCACGCCGATGGTCGATCGCCTCACTGGGAGAAAGGAACCGCACTAATGGGCCGCAAGATTCTCTTTATCACCACCGATCAACAACGCTACGATGCTCTCGGTTGTAACGGGGGAAAGATTGCCCGAACCCCGGTCGTCGACCACCTCGCGGCGACCGGGCTGAACTACCGCCGCGCGCATAACCAGAACACGGTCTGTATGCCTGCCCGCGCGACCATGATCACTGGTCAGTATGTGCGTACCCATGGCGTGGTCGCCAATGGTGTGCCACTGCCGGTCGATGCGCCGAGTGTCGCCGCTTATCTGCACCACCAGGCCGGCTATCGCACTGCCTTGGTCGGCAAGGCGCACTTTGAACCTGCCTTCGATTTGCGCGGTCGCTGGTTCGAGAATCGCATGGCGCGCGAAGGGTCGACTGGCCCTTATCGCGGCTTCGAACATATGGAGTTAGCGATGCACGGCCCCATCGGCGGCTGGCATTATTCGCTGTGGCTGCAGCAGCACTATCCGGATGAAGTTGGCGGCTTTGCGCCTCTGCTGAGCGCCCAGAGTGGGGGCGATACTGGCGCGCCAGAGCTGAAGTATAACCCGATTCCGCGTGAGCACTATCACACTGAGTGGGTGGCCGATCGCACGATCGCCTTCCTGAATGCGCTCGACGCTGAAGAGGATTGGTTTGTGTGGATGAGCTTCCCCGATCCACACCACCCTTGGGATCCGCCGGCTGCAGAAGCTCGCCGCATCAATTGGCGTGACCTCGATCTCCCACCGGGGCATCCGGGATCGCCAGAGAAGATCGTCCAGATTCTCTCACAAAAGCCGCGACATTGGCTGGAATGGTATGAGGGGCGCTTCCGTAATAACGAGGGTGGACCGGCCAATTTCCTGCCCGCGCAGATGACGCACGATCAAGTGCGTGAAGTCAACGCCATGGTGCATATCGAGAACGAACTCATCGATCAAGCCTGCGGAAGAGTCCTCCAGCGTATTAGCGAACGCGGCTGGGATGCGGACACCGACGTGTTCTTCACCACGGATCACGGCGAGTTACAGGGTGATTTCGGTTTACTTTTCTAAGGACCGTATCACGTCGATGCCCTCATGCGTATTCCGTTGATTTGGCGACCCGCGCCAACCGTACAGCAGGCACCTGCCGAGATTCCCGAGCCGGTCGGGCAACTCGACCTGGCCCCGACCTTTTGCCAGATCGCCGGTCTCCCGATCCCCGAGTGGATGCAGGGTCAACCCCTGCTGAGCGTTCGTGGTTCAAGCCGCGAGCGTGTGATTACCGAGTGGGATAGTCAGTTCGCGCAGATCGGTCTGCACCTCCGCACCATCTACCGTGAGGGTTTTATCTGCACGGTATACGAGCCCACGACCCGCGATTTGGGCTTCGATCTGGCGCGCGTGTACCAGGCTTTTGGCATAGATCGGCCCTTGCCCGACATCCGCTACGCAGGAACCGAGGGAGAACTGTACAACGTGCAGGAAGATCCGCTGCAATGGCGCAACTTGTGGAATGATGCCGGATATGCGCGGCTCAAGTCGGACCTCGTGGCGGATTTGTACGATCATCTGCCTAAGCCACGAGATCCGCGGTTACAGGTGGAAGCACCAGCCTAGTAGTCCGAGGCATTGATTTTGCGGGTTTGTCATTTTGAGGAGCCCTTCGACGGAGCCTGTCCTGAGCCTCGTCGAAGGGCTCAGGATAAACTCCGGCCGAAGAATCTCATGTTCAGTAGCTAGTAGCGCGAGATTCTTCGCCTTCGCGCTGCTTCGGCTCAGAATGACCCCCCTCATTTTTAATTCAATGAACTACTAGTAGTCCGAGGCATTGATTTTGCGGGGTGAGGTGAAAGATCAACAGAGTACTAGACTCACGCTTCACGGGGAGGTCGTCCTCTCCGTGGCGGAGCTTGGAAGACCGACAAAGGATCGTCAATCGATACTCCCCGCGGCAACTCCGATGATGAATTGCCCTCTGCAGTTCCTTCTTCTTTCAGCGGAATTCCCAACCGGCCCATCAGCGAACCGACGGTAGTGTTCTCTATTTCTAAGATACGCAGGACATTCTCTGCCAGTTGTCGCGCGGTCTCATGAGCTCGGCGACTGGTAGACAGATAACTCACGACTTCATTGAGGGCATCGTTCTCCTGGCCTGCGCCCAGGACTACTTCCAGCGGGTAGCCATTGCTGCGGATCGACAGCAAAAGCCCCAGGGGAATTTCGATTTCACCGGTCTCGTAGCTAGTGATCTGCCGTTGGCTATAGCCACCAAAGGCCTGACCGAAAGCCACTTGGGTCAACCCTAGCCGTTGGCGGAATTTTCTCAAGTTGGTCGCCAGGTCTTTGGGTCGTAGCACCCGCTCCCGCACCAATTCCTCCAGGCGTTTGCGCTCGCTGATATCTTGTCCCGCGCCATAGAGGCGCACCACACGGCCTTGCTCCTCATCCCACACTGGCCGCCCGTGATTACGCAGCCAGCGCGTTTCGCCCTTCTTCGTGAGAATGCGGAATTCACTCGTATCCGGCTGCCCGGCAACCACCCGCGCCCAATGCTCGCGGACGACCGTGCTGTCCTCGGGGGCCGCCAAGCTGCTCCAGCCGCCAAGGGCCTCGAGTTCTTCAGGCGTGAATCCGCTGATAGAAGAAAACGCCGCAGTGATCCACTCGAGCACCAGCTTCCCGGCGGGATCAATGCGGAATGCGTAGGCATAGTCAGACGTGATTTCCGAAACGATACGGTACCGTTCTTCGCTCTGGCGGAGCCTTTCTTCTATGAGTTTACGCTCAGTAATATCAAGGGACAAACCAGCCAGCAGCCGCCGCCCGTCAGGACCCTGGATCGGAAACCGGAAACTCCACCACCATTGGCGTTCAGTGTCACGCTGCACGGTTTCGTAGAACTCTTCCGGGGCATTGGCCGACCAGACCGTGGCATCATTTGCCCCCAGGATCTGAGCAATGTCTCCAGGCCACAGGTCAAAATCGGTCTTCCCTCGCCAATCCGGGAAAAAGCGCTCAAAAGGTTCATTCACGTACACGTACCGCCCAGCCTCATCTTTCATATAGGCCAGCACCGGACTGTGATCCATGAAGCGATGGAACACTTCCTGACTCCGTTGCAATTCCTCTTCGGTCCGGCGACGCTCGGTAATGTCCGTTGCCACACTAATCAGACCGGTGATCTGCCCCTGCGGGTCGCGCAGCGGGGTATATTTATTCTCGAACGCCCTCCCGGCTATCTCGACGACATCCTCACATTCCTCACCGGCCAGAGCACGGCGATGGTTCTCCACCACCTGC
>JACQEL010000176.1 GCA_016200595.1 Deltaproteobacteria bacterium | reverse complement strand
GAGTGCATGGACAAGCTGGGCGTCGCGTTGGCGCACTGCGAGTCCAAGTGCCAGAACTTTTACGACGCGGCGGAGGTGGAGCGCGTGTTCTACCCGGAGATGGAGAAGCTCCTCTTGGAGTTTTTCCCGGACGCGACGGACGCGCTCGTGTACAACCACGACGTGTTTGACAAGGACTACGCGGGCGACCGCACGGAAGACCAGGACCACAAGAACCCGGGTGTGAACGCCAACTACGCCAACCTCGTGCACAATGACCTGAACGACAACAGCGGCCGCGTGCGCTGCCGCGAGCTGCTCACCAAGAACCTGCGGAACTTCGGGCGCGAGCAGCACTACACGGCGGAGCAGGCCGACGCGAAGATGTCGCGGCGGTTCATGTCGATCAACCTCGCCAAGCCGATGAAGACCGTGCGCCAGAACCCCTTCGTGCTCTGCGCCTGGCCCTCGTTCGCCGACCAGCCCTACATCACCAACTACCGCATCTACGACGACCGCGTCGGCGAGACCACCCGCTTCACCTACCGCCCCGACCACGAGTGGTACTGGTTTCCCCAGCAGCAGCCCACCGAGGTCTCGATGCTCAAGTGCTACGACTCTGTCACCGACGGTTCCGTCTCGCGCTGGTCTTTCCACACGGCCTGCATCGACCCCACCGCGCCCGACGACGCTCCCTGCCGCAAGAACGTCGTGGTTCGAGCCTTTATCTTCTTCTAAGAAGATTCGAAGCCGCAGCGGGGAGAGGGAGAGAGCTGCGGGTGGCCCCCTCTGGGCATCGTGTCAACTTTGCGGATTTAGCCACGCTAAGTCGTGACGTGCCGAAATCTTCACCGCTGCCAGCCGTTCACCAGGGCCGGCGCCGTTCCCGTTTCCTGGTGCAGTTCCTGCCCATTCGGTAACGACTGGTCAGCTTTGGCGAGTTCTTCCTCGAGAACCTGAATTGCTCCGCTGATGCGTAGGAGGGTTTCTCTCAGGTTCGCTCGTTTCACCTCCAGGTCAACCAGTATTTTTTCGCCGATCTCAAGTTCAGCTTTGAGCGCTGCGAGGCGTTGTTGCAACTGTTCTCTCATGATGTGTCTCGCCTTGGGTTGCGGCTCCTGGAGGTCTTAGGCTTCATGATGAACGCAAGTTTAAAAAAAGGCGGGACCTGATCGGCCGCGGTCACGGCGTGAACATGAAATTTGCCACTTAATTCATACGATATTCCTCCAACGGCGGTAGTGGCAGGGACATCGTTTTGCGGATAACCCGTAGCATGATTATGGCTGCTTGCTCCCCCGGCGGCCGCTTCGCCGTCGTTGGTACGCCCCATAATGAATCGCCCGCGCAAATCGGGCGTATTGTTCTGCCCATCACACAGCGCCCAGCCATCGGGCATAGTATTGATCCCACCGGACCACATAACAATAGTTCCCCGTGGCAGCGAACTTCCTTTGCTCGAAGAACTCTTTTGACTGAGAATCACCCCAGTGCCTAATTTGAGGGTATTATCGTCTCCATTCACTACGGCTACTAACAACCAATTACTGGGGGCATAAAAACCCAGATCATATCTGTGAATCCGCAAGGTGACCGCTAATTTATCACCTGCCACAAGGCGGTCGCTGCCAACAGTCGCGGCTTCCACGTCGCCGCCTGGCGCCCCGCCAGGCGGGCAAAGACCGCCGGCGCGAGCAACCAAGCGATCACTTGTTTCAGCGTCTGATGATTGATAACCAGAGGTAACGGTCGGTCTTGGTGCGACATCCCTCACTCCTGGGGGGGCTGTTGGAACTCAACAGACTGCACTACCCATGCAGTCTGCTGGCAGGTGTACTACAGCGGAAACCTCGTGTCGCATCAAGACTTTTTTCCCATTCCCTGGCAAAGCTGGTTATCGGCGTAGCCTGGCACCCGAAAATCCAGATCTTGGTGTGTCTTTCTTATAGTTGCCTCCTGCTTGCTCAGGGAGCATGATCGTTCTTAATGATTAGGGTTCGATGGCCAAAGCTCAGCAGCCTCCTAGCTCGCCAAGTCAGGACTAGTAACGCGCCGCTGTGGGCCTTGGCCTTGGTGGTTGTGACTGTGAGCGGGCAGGCCGCAGATAGTGACGAATGGCCTCTTGGTCGCTTCCAGTACGAGGTGAGACGCAGTGCTCAGCCGATAGGGGTGCACACGGTTGCCGTGACCGCGGAGGGGGAACGGTTTGTGGTCGCAGTGACCGAATGGTTAGACGTGAACGGGTGGTACGGGAGTTATTGTCATAGGGCGAATCGCCGAGAAGTGTGGAGCGCGGGAAAACTCCTGCGGTACGACAGCGCGATGGTAGGGGCCTGCTCGGGGCTCGTCTGGGGATGGGATCAAGTGCGCAACCGCAAAAGTTGCGTGTGGGCCAACGACAGAACGCCGATTCGCATTTCTGCCCAGCAGACAGAGGGGAAGTTACTCATCGCCAGACATAATCTCACTACTGGTGCATCTGTTACGGAAGCTCTCGATACGACACTCTCAGCGAATTTCCTGAACCCGCGCATACGAGAGGAGCCCCGCGTACAATTGCTCGATCCCATTATCGGCGAGCCGCGAGCTATGACAATACTGGAACTGGGGGCGGAGTCCATTGCTCTGCCGGAGCAGACCGTGGAAACCCAAAAGTATCAATACACCTATCTCGACGACAGCACGGACACATACTACGTCTGGTTCAATGGGGAAGGGCTCATGGTCAGGATGAAGAATATTACAGACGAGGTCACTTTTACCCTCATGCCCAAGGCGCGGTTTGCTGCTCAATCCGGCCCATCAGCGACGAACGCGGCGTGCTCTCAAGACTTTCCGCCACTCATCGATATACCGGGGGCAGGGCCGTAGAAGACTGTGCCGAACGATACCCTCTCACAGGGCTGAACGCCGGCGTTATAGCGGTTTTCGTTAAGCGAGGAAACAGACCGTTTTCTCAGTCGTAGGCCGGGATAAGGCCGCAGGCCGTTCCCGGCGTGCTCGTCGATGCCGGAAACGCTCCGCTTATTCCGGCCTACCTTCTTGCTCTCTTCATGCAAGGGCAAACCGCTGTAGCTGGCGCTGGTGCTGCCGCCCGACAGTTCAGGGTCGGCGGCGTCGGGCGTGCAAAAAGTGCGGCGGTGTCACACTACGGCAGGGTGCGATTGAGTCCCTCAGTAGGTGTCTCTGCGACGGATCCCTTTCCTGGCGCCTCTCCTGTCGGGGGTTGGGACTCCGGCCTCGCCGTCCCCAGCCGCGCGGGCGTCAAGGTATCCATCGCCGCCTGGAGCGTCTGCAACACCGTGTGGGACGCTAACCCGGAGACGAAGCCCAGGGCCACGGACCCTTTATGCGATCCGGGCTCCAAGAGGGAATAGGCCGTGAGCGCGATCAAAGGCGCTGCCAGCACCTGCGTCATTTCAAAAATCAGACAGGCACGCGCTTGTTCCCGGGTGAGCGGATCCTTCACATCAAGCCCCCGCCGTTGATACTCGGGTACCCGCCGCAGCATATTGACCGCCCCACCCCAGAACGCGAACACCACCACATACAGAGGAACGATGACCCCACCGCTGATGGCCAGCGGGGCTGGACTCATGAGAGTAGTGTGTCCAGCCGCAGACCCACTTGTAGTGACGTGGTCCCGCGCCTCCTCCCCGGTTGCGGAGGCAGGCTCGCCGGGGAGGCCTCCGCCAATCTTGATCAACCACTGTCCGTTGCCGCCCGAGTGCGCGCAGAAAAGTTCCTTCGGGCCAGCCTCAGTGTCTGCGCGAGAACTGCTCGACGCGACGCACCCGAAGAGGAGTCCAATGGGGCTTCTCTGCAATGCGGTCTCCAATTGCCGTGGGATCTGGGAGAGGAACAACAGCAGCCCCGGGCTCAGCAGAAAGAACACGGTGAAGATGTAGCAGAACAGAATCAGGTCGCTCATCGTCTTACGGGTGACCACGTCGGTGAACAACAAGCGCGCCCACAGGGTGAGCAGAAAGAGCAGCCCGCCGAAGAGACCCACAATGATTTGGAAAACCACCGGCAGCGCAATCAGCCGTTGTTCCGGCGCGCTGACCAGGGAGGTTAAGATCATCAGGGCAATGCTAATCAGGATGGCACAGACGCCCGTACCCAGGAGACTGCTCCAGCGTTCGCGGACAGCCAGCGTACGGAGGATGTCCGCCGTCAAGGGGGAGAGCAGATGGGTGAGACGACCATACGCGTGCTCAAACCGAGCCCAGTATTCGGCCGCCACCGGCCCTGACCCGTGCACTTGCGTGCTCGCGTGGCGAATATCGCGGATGATGTGGTAATCGACCACTCGTCCGTCGGCTAACGCATAGGCTAAGAGCGCCTGGGCGTCCCGGAGTTCCTGCTGGAGGACACGACCCTCATCATCAGGTTGCGCTGAGCTGTGCGGCGCTGCCGTCTCGCCGTCGTGGGGTATCTGAAGGGATGAAGAGCTCGGGGTGAACCAATTCATGTGCGTTTCTCCTGCTCACCGTCTGGGGATCTGATCGCCTACAGACCCAGAATACGGGTTATGATCAAAAGGCAGCTTACCGCTAAAAGCACGGTCTTCCCTTTGCGCGGCTGCCCCGTCTATTTCTTAGCATATCCCTTTTTAGATTAAGGCTAACACCCCTAAATATTTGACAATCGTACAAAGCAAGGGTAATGTTCCGCGGCAAGCTCAGCAGTAAACGCGGACGCAAGGAGTAGAAGCGAGACTTCAACCGGTGTCTTTGCGCTGGAGGG
>JACQEL010000175.1 GCA_016200595.1 Deltaproteobacteria bacterium | reverse complement strand
CAATTCTCCGCCACCTTTGAAGACGACCAGTTGGGTGTCATGACCCGTCATGCGATTGGGGTGGATACCCTCATGTGGGGCAACGACTACCCGCATCACGATTCCATCTGGCCTCACTCTCAAGAGGTTCTTGATCGCATCTTCCAGGGAGTGCCAGCCGACGAGAAACACAAAATGACGAGCGGCAATGTCTGCAAGCTGTATGGCATCCCCTTGCCACCCGAGGTTGCTCTCACAGTTGCTCAATGAGACTCTCTGCAAGCTCAGCACAAAACCTTAGGACCGTGAGACAAAACTCTGGACGAACAAAGGAACAGAGGAGACGAGAGTGTCATTGCGAGGAGCGGTAAGCGACGAAGCAATCTGTGTTTTCGGGCAAAGATTGCGTCGCTGCGCTGCTCAGAAACAAAATTCGTAGTGACGACTTTAGTCGTCTCCCCTGCCCCGCCCGCGACTAAAGTCGCCACTACAACCGCTCCTAACCACACGTGCTCCAGTTTCTTGTCGCTCGATTAGCGTCCCGCGCTATGGGGGACTCGCAATGACACCTTGACCTTATGCCCTGCGGTGGGGTTTTTTCCCATAGTCCTTAGGTGCAACTCGCTGCTTTTCAAGCAAAGCTGCAGTAGCGCCGCCTCTCCGCCAGCAGCCTCGTATTGTGGCGCAAGCATGCCTGCGGCTGCGGTGCTCGCTTCTTGCCCAGGCTCTCCGGCATCAAGAACTCTCACGCTCACTCCTCGTTTGGTGAGAGCCCGAGCGATAGAGAGGCCAATGACGCCGCCACCGATCACGATGACCTTGGCGATATCAATGGCCCAGCAGAGAGTAGAGGAGGCCGTCTAAGCGGCAAGCGCTCTGTCTACCTTCGCCTCCTTGAGGCGAGGCAATACTTTTTGGGCGAAGAGTTTATAGCTGTGGAGCGCCAGGTCGTGTGGCATGCCGCCATAGCTAAACACGCCGAGCTGCGCCGCTCCCTGCACGGTCGCTTGATAGTCCATGATCTTTTCGTACACTTGGTTTGGTGTGCCGTAGATCTGCAGATCCGCCAGAAAATTCGTAAACGCCTCGGTCCCGTGCTTGGCAATGTTCTGCGAGAGCCCACCGTAGTATTCGTAGCCTTTGATCTCGGCTAAATTCACATTGTCGAATTCATAGTGTTTGAGCGCCGAGCGCGCATAGCCGCGGATGTACTTGAGGTGCATCTCCTTGGCCATGCCTTCATCTTCATGACAGGCAATGAAGCTGGCCAAAACATCCAGGGCTTTCAGTACAGCTTCGGTGTACTCGATAAAGCGTTCGCGTGACTCATTCATGTTGAGACGAAAGGCGTCAAATTCCACGCGCCCGAGTCCGCGCCCAAAACCTAAAATGGCGCGTCCGTTCGAGGTGTGGTCGAGCACCGCGATCTCCTCGGCCAGCCGAATCGGCTCATGCCAGGGGACAATATAGGCCATAGCCCCGAGTTTCACTCGCTGGGTGCGCCCTGCCAGATAGGTGAGCAGTTGGGCGACGTTGGGGGTCATGGTGTATTCGGTGAAGTGGTGTTCCGGTATCCAGATCGAGTCAAAGCCGAGCGATTCGGCCATATCGGCCATTCCCAGGACGTGCTGATAGACCTCACGGTCAGTGTACTTCTCGCCAATATTCTGCATCAGCATGGCAAATCCGACGTGCATATCGTCCTCCTTCTTTGTAAACTGTATCCTTCAGCGCCTGTTCCAAGTCTGTGGTATGGACAAGCAAGAACCGTGCTGCGACTTCGGAGAGCGTAATTGACAAGTTGCAAGTGGTAGACGATGCGCACGGTGGGTTTGGGCACGTGCGAGTGGCGCGAAAGGAGACGCG
Source organism: Deltaproteobacteria bacterium (assembly GCA_016200595.1). GTDB lineage: Bacteria > Desulfobacterota > Binatia > Bin18 > Bin18 > JACQEL01. Next base: position 5,388 of record JACQEL010000175.1, on the reverse strand, counting down.
GTGGTGCGCTGGGAGCCATTCCCCCGGTTTTCGTCTCCCCGATTTTCCTTCCGGTTTCTGCTTCAATGGGGCCGCAGCTCTGATAGCTGCGGAATCGTCATTGCGGGTGACATTGCTGATCACCCCGTCGAACGCTTCAATGGGGCCGCAGCTCTGATAGCTGCGGAATCTGGATCACATACGGCCTATCACCGGAAGTGCAAGAGAGCTTCAATGGGGCCGCAGCTCTGATAGCTGCGGAATCGTGAGTCTCTGTGCGCGGTGTCACGAGAGAGTAACAGCTTCAATGGGGCCGCAGCTCTGATAGCTGCGGAATCGTAGGTCCGGCAGATAGCTTACTGCCGTGGGGATTGCTTCAATGGGGCCGCAGCTCTGATAGCTGCGGAATCACCGCGCAAGTGGCCCTCCCTCGTGTCTACACACAGGCTTCAATGGGGCCGCAGCTCTGATAGCTGCGGAATCCGTGACGCCGCGGGGGTTGCACGCAGCAAAAGACATGCTTCAATGGGGCCGCAGCTCTGATAGCTGCGGAATCGGCCCGCGTCCTAATCTCTGTAGTAACAAGAGGTTAGGAAGGGTTGCGCGAGAGCCTATTGTCGCGGGCTCAAGTGCCTCCTGCGAAGGAGGTGTAACCTGGAAGGACGACAAAGCCTTTGAGCCGTTGAACTTCAACAATGTCGTAGGCTTAGCTGCGGTTATTTTAACCGCGAGAGGTTCCCAGGTTCCTGTCATCATCACACTGCTCGCGTCAGTATTCATTATCACTATATGTTAATTTCAAAGAACGTACCTATCCATTCAATCCGCAGCAACCAGGAGTCTCCTAGCTCGGACACCCCTAGCCTGAAGTGGTAACGGTGACTATAACACAACGGACCTCGGGTGGCATTGAAGCGTTCCTTACCATTTTATGCCTGCGGATTGTCCCCTACAGAAATCCGTTGGAGGATAGCGACGCTTATTCTCTCACTCCGAGACGCAGTCTCCTGGATCTTTACGGCCGCTTCTTCTACTCGTTCAACAACCCGCCCTACTTGCGCCAACGCCTCAGAGATTTTACGAAGCTGGGACATCACAATAATCCCTCCGCCGACAAAGACGAAGAGAATGACTACAGTGTTAACCCATATCAGCGTCACCATAAAACCGTCCTCTTTGCCTGCTTGGGCGCTATTCCTCTATTAGCACGAAGCCTTTAGCGTGACAGAGCCCCTCAGCGTTCGGTCGGAACAAACATACCCAGTCCGAAGTGACAACCATACCCAAGGCAAAGTGGACCTACAACAGGTTCAGCAAACTCGATGACGAAGCCATACCCTAAGCTCTGCCCATGGCTTCCCCTGCCGAGGAGACGTTCACGACGAAACTCGATCCAACGAATAGAGTGCCCATCCAACTCATATCGGGATAGATCATGTCCAGTAATTGGATCTGGAAAACCACGCCGCTGCAGTTCGTTCTGTAGTTGTTCAACAGGTGTTTCCCGCTTCCTGCCTCGGGTTTTCTGATGTCGGGGCAGCACAAATGGTGTGATCGATCGCCATCGCCGTGATCGCCCAAAGAGCGGTGTGTCTGTCCAGTCCTGACTAGTCCCAACACCTAACAAAACGAGCTGAAGATCAGGTTTGCCTCCCACCTGGCGTAATCGACGGAACGTGTCCAAGGCGTGTAGTTCCGCTTCTCCAAACCCCAAGTCTTGGCCATCTGGGCCAACTTGTCCGCGTGCATACACAGTGAGGTGATCAAGGCGTCCGTCGTTGTCTTCGTCGGTGGGTAAATAGAAGGCATGGAGGTGGCCTTGCAATGGTGCGCCTTCTGCAGTTTTGCCACTAAAGAGCGCTGACGTTGCGCCCTCGTTCTGCTTGCCATAAATACCTTGGAGGTACTGGCGCGCCAATTCCCCCAGAGAAAGCGTTTCTTGAACCAGTGGCAGAACCGTCCCATCGAGTGCGTAGCGGACGACCGTGAGGGCGTTAGCCCTTCGACCTGCACGCTGGACTGTTGCTCCGTGCTGCGAGTTCATGGCAGATTTGACGGCGAAAGCATCGGACGGTCGGAGGTAGGTGAGCCAGCGCGAGCCGGGTGGGTCGCTCCAGCGTTCGGCATGAAGGTCTGCAGTTTCTGCCAGTAAGTTCCAGGGTGGGTCGGGTCGTCCTCTTTTCTTTCCGTAGCTCCATTGATCCCAGGTGTCAGGATCTGCTGCTAGAATACGAACAGGTTCTGTCCCATCTGGTACGCGGCTTCCATTCAAGGGGACACAGTTGATTTTAGCCATCACTTCACCTGTCGTCTTGTCGAGCCGACCCCAAGTCTCATCGTCCCGTAGTTTCCAACCGTCGCTTAATTGCGCAGCACACCACGACTCGGCTCGACCAAAGTAACCAAGTTGCGAAAGGATGAGACGCAAGACCTGCTCTTCATCAGCATTGAGAGTGACCTCAGGCCACAGAAAAACTACCTCGGCGGTTGGGTCGAGGACTATGAAAGCATCAAAGATGAGCGTTCGGTCCCGAGGTCCTTTTTTGAACCACGGCATGTAGTGTCGCGTGTGCCCAAGCGACGCGGACGGGAGGGAGAAGAGCGGTGGACTCGTCAATTTGGCGAGTACATTGGGGAGGACAGCATTCACCGATGGTTGTGTCGAAAGCGTGCGCTTCCATGTTGCCACTAGGGCTCGGTGGAGACGCCACGGTGAGGGTGGCCACTCGGGTACGCCCTCATTGACGTGGTGACCCCACGGTGTGGAGTGGCAGCGTCCCGCGGGGAATGAGATTGAGATGGCAAGGGACATAGGCTATTCCTCTCCATCTTCATCGCTGACCTCGGCCACATCGCCCTTTTTGTTCTTAACGGTCGTCTTTGCCCTTGGCTCCCAGATGACCTCGGTAATGGATGAATCAGCGAAGAGTCTCTCCTTACGGCACGCAGCGATTTTGGCCTGAAGGGTCTCCGTCAAATTTCTTTCCTCCGGTATAGCGAAACCGTTTGGCCGTGTGACCGTGATGCCCTCAGCAGCCTCGAGATCACATGCGGTGCGTAGGCGCAGACCAGTATGTAAGAATCGACGGATCTTGAAAAGAGCAAGCGCTATAAGCAGGCTCGTGCCGTCGTCCCCAAGACCATAGCCGCGTAGAAGGGCCAGGTCGAGATTAAAGTATGCGGTAATCTTCTCAGCCGTGAACTCGGTACGGTGAAAAGGAACGTTCCCGAAGCCTTGCTTAGTGTCCCCAGACGGATTTACCCGGTCATTTTTTACCCCGCCGCTTTCAACCAAGCGCACATTTCTGGCTTCGATGAAACCGGACAACAATCGCGGAAGTCGTAAACGTCCGCCGGCAAGCTCGGACTTGGCTAAGAAAACGCCATGAAGAACCGCGTTGGCATCATACTTAAAGACGGTTTTCGCCAACAGCTTGATGTCGACAGGGCCTTCTTCCATACCGGCGACATCTCGCTTGAGGAGGTCGAACACTCGTTGATCCTTTCCCTCCAGAATGTAAGGCGAGTTAATCCGGTGAGCCTCCAGAAGGGAATTCGTCAAAGGCTTGCCATCCTGCCGTTTCACAACAATGATTGGTAATCCGTCCAATTCTCGAACCAGTTGGCCAACAGTGTCTTCCCAACACACTGCTTCTAACCGGTTGGCGACGGATTGAGCAGATTCGATAAGCAACATTTCGGTCCCGTCTGGGAGCTGGTAGCGCGCAGGGCCGAGATCGGCAAATCCGGTGGGCTGAAAGCGGTCTCCTTGAACTGGCTTGAGCTCAGCCTCCATAAGAAGTCGTGGGGCATCCTTCAATGTTGAGAAATCCACGGACATAACCTCCTCCTCTCTTATATAGCGATTTCTGTAGGCTCTTCCGTTTGTGAACGGAGCACAAGCCTTGCCAATTTCAGAGTTTCACTGACAGGGAACAACAATGCTGCAGCTAGGCGTGTGGCATCAACATGTGGGTCAAATTTGATTTCTCGGCGCCTACCTCCAGACATCGGACCTGGCATTGGTATAAAGCCCGAAGCTCTCAGTCGGCGAGCAGCGATCTGACATGCTCCATTTACATCGCCAGCTCGTAAGCGGCCAAGAATTTCAGGTTCAGATTTAACAATGACTCCCTCTGTACCGGTCGGCCAGGATAGCTTGCGAGGCAGAAACAGAAGCTTGAGTAATGAGTAGGCGCTGGGGAGAAGTAGGGGCCTCTGTGGAGGCTTTGTCAATTGCTCCATCTGGTCGCGCCAGTTCTTCGTGTCGCCAATTAGAAGCAAGCCCCAAAGTAATTCCTCTAGCCGGTGGTCGTCCGTTTCCTGAGCAAGGAACCTGGAGACATCGTTGAGAGAGACCGCAAAGCGTCCTGCCAGAGGCAGTTGGTCGAGACCTGCACGACTAGCATCTATAAGTCTCCGGGCGAGGATTGCAGTGAGGTTGCGGCAGAGGTCGGCACTGGACCACACCACAGCGCGATTCTTTTCAGTCCAGATCCAGCGGAAGCCTTTCCGTTCGACCGGCTCAAGATTCGTCCGAAGATCTCCGACTTGACCATTGTGGTCGCCCCCTATCGAGGCTAAGGCAAGGGCCAAACGGAACTCGGCTGAGCCGTCATCACAGGCTGATATCCAAGCGGATGAAAACGGTGGCACCGGATTTAGGCGGTATTCTTCTCTAAACCGACCGCCGACAGCGAGTTCGCGCTCTGCATTGCCAAGGGCACAGAGAATCTCAGCCATGCGTAAATTTCCACCGTAGCGGCAGAAATCGAAAATGGCCGAATCAATACGGCGTAGGGCAGCGGAAAACCGTGGTGGAGCAGCATCTCTGCTACAGGCTAGACGGAGGTTATCTTTCCAACGGTGTACTTCCTGCAGAAGGTCTACCTCACGGTGTTCGCGGACTTCGAAGCGACTAAGGGGCGCAGCAAGATACGCTTTCCCACTCCGTTTGAGAAAGCCAAAACGAATGAAGGAGGCAATTCCTCGATCGACCCCAAGTCCCGCAACCGCCCGGGCGAAATCCACGCCGTCTCTTGATTGTTGCCCTAACACCTCAGCGCGTCCTTCAGAAAAGACCTGACGCAGTTCTTGCGGCGACGCAAAAGCGTTCCAGAGAGGAAGCCAGATTTCGCCCCGGGCTGCAGCTACATCGGCCTCAGAGGTAGAACCGTATCCAACGGAGGAAGGTTTAACCGTAAAGGGAAAGACTGCCTTGTCGCGCTGTCTCGTACCCATGCGCCTTACCACGGATCCAGCGAGCAAAAGAGCCCCTTCAATCATGAGGACAAAATCCCAAGGATTAACAAAGGAATGCCCTTCCAATCCTTGAGTGGCATTAGGGCCGCCTACACGTCCAGGATCGAACTGTCCAACGGCGACAGTCATCAAGTTAGAGGTTGCCTC